>SXHT01000358.1 GCA_005773095.1 Planctomycetaceae bacterium | reverse complement strand
CTGCGGCTGGCCGAGGCGACGCATCTCAAGCTGCCGGACATCGACTCGCAGCGCATGCAGCTAAAGGTCAACGGCGGCAAGGGAGGCAAGGATCGTTACGTGCCGATTTCGCCGAGGCTCTTGCAAGAATTGCGAACCTACTGGAAGATCGACCGGCCGTCCAACTATCTCTTCCCTGGCAAGACGTCGGACGTGCCGTTGTCGGGAGCCACGATTCAGAAAGCCTGCAAGTTGGCGGCGGCTCAGGCGCGGATTACCAAGACCGTTACGCCGCATACGCTGCGGCACAGTTTCGCGACGGCCCTATTGGAAGCGGGCGTCGACTTGATGGCGATCAGCAAGCTGCTGGGGCACAGCACTTTTGTAACGACCATGTCGTGCCGATATACAAGAGCCACGCGCCAGAAGGCGGCCCGGCCGTTCTTGGTGGACAATAGGGAACTGGGACGACGCTTCCGCGACAGCTATCTGCGCGGCGTGCTCAGCTTGCGAGCATCGCAATGGACGTTGTGCCGCCTGGGTCGGGTAGCGTTTGGCGGCTATGCAATTCGATTCGGACGACAGGTGCGACTGGTCCGGGAGAAATCCGGCATGTCGCAAGAAGATCTAGCGGATGCCGCCGAGCTCCATCGAACGCATATTTCCCTCATTGAGCGGGGTCAGCGGTCTGTCCGGCAACAAACCCGATGGTCCGGCCGTGACCCCTTGGTTGGCAGCATCTTACGAAGCTCGTCAAGGATGAAGGCGGCGTGTACATTCGCTGCCCGAATTCGGAGTGTCCCGCTCAGGTGAAGGAGCGGGTGCGCTATTTCGCGGCGCGCAACGCGATGGACATTGAAGGTCTGGGAGACAAGCTCGTCGACCAACTGGTCTCCACCAGACTTGTGAAGGGCTACGGAGACTTGTACCGCCCGACCGTGGACCAGCTCATGGAAATCGAGCGGATGGGCAAGAAATCGTCGGAAAGCCTGGTGGGGGCAATTGAATCCAGCAAGTCGCGGGGCTTGGCCCGCTTGCTCAATGCACTGTCGATTCGGCACGTTGGCGCCCGCGTGGCCACGGTATTGGCCGAGCATTTCGGCTCGATGGAGAAACTGCGGGCGGCCAGCAGCGACGACTTATCGGAAGTGAACGAAGTCGGCCCTGTCATCGCCGCCGGCGTATACGCCTGGCTGCAAAGGGAGTTTGGCAAGCGTACCATCGACGACCTCACCGCGCTCGGCGTGCAAATGACGGCCCTGCAATCCGCCTCTCAGACCGGCCAAGGCGTGCTCGCGGGCAAGACGTTTGTAGTCACCGGCACGCTCGAAAAGTACGGCCGCGAAGACATCGAAGAGCTGATCGCCCGCCATGGCGGCCGCGCGGCGTCAAGCGTCTCCAAGAAGACCAGCTATCTCATCGCCGGTGCTGATGCCGGCAGCAAGCTGGCCAAGGCGCAGCAACTTGGCGTCGAAATCATCGACGAGGCCAAGTTCGAGCAGATGATCGCCGCTGAAGGGCATTAGTCGTAGCCACGGCATTTCTTGCATCTCTAATTGCGGCTGTAACATTCGCGGCGGCTTTCCGCCGGTGATGGAAGGCGAGGCTCCCTTCCCAGCACAAACAGGACGAAATTGTTATGTCGCGTTTCCGCAAATGGTTCGATCGTAAAGCCAAGAAATCATCACGCTCTCAACCCCGATGCTCGCGTCGGCTCTTCAACGAGTCTCTCGAAGACCGCAAGATGATGACCACCACGGTGTTTCTCGATTTCGGTGAAGGCTTTGCCGGCGGCAGCCTGACGATGAGTGCCGGTCAGTTCGCCGATGCACTCAACGGAAACAAGGAGCATCTCATCCGCGAGCAACAAGGGTTTATCACGTCGGATACCAACCTTCGCTTCGATTCGCTGGCCAAAGTGGTGGATGCACACGACATCGACTTCGATGGCGTGGGGGTCAAGGGGGATTACGCCGATTACCAGGCCCTTCGCGACTCCATCGTGGATATCGTCGAGTACCAGTTTTCGCCCTTCGATGTAAACGTCGTCGTGAGCAGCGCCAACAGCGTAGACGCGGTCAAAAATGCGATGAAGGCCAACTCCGGTGACGTCTCCGGGGAGTTCGATGCCTATGTGTTCATCAACACCGTGACGCGAACCGACACGAACAAGAGTGTCGCAGAGGCTCTCGGCAAAATGGGTCTCGCCTCGGAACGCGATTTCAAGGAGATGAGGAATATCCGGGATGAATCCGTACTCGTGTTTGCCGACACATTCAAAGGCTTTTCGGCCGACAGGCTCGCCACTGGAATCGCCGCGGTCGCCTCGCACGAAGCCGGGCACTCGTTCGGCCTTCACCACACCGCCACGGAGCGCTTCGACACGGAGTCGGACATCATGGCCGATTCGATGGCTTTGTACCCCAACAACGTGCTCTTCTTTACACGTTTCCCCCTCATGCTGGGAGACGGAAACAACGACCCCAAGCTGACCTCGAATGCTCACAACCAGCTTGCGGGAGATCTCGACATCGGCCTGCGGGCAGGCGCTCCGGCGTTTGTGACTGGGACCGGGCTGCATGACCGGATCACCATCACGCGCACCACGCACCACCAGGCCAGTGTGAAGGTTGAGCGTTTCCTGGATGCGGACTTCAAAACCATGCTTGGCGACAGCTACAGTTATACCATCAGCACGCTCAACGGCATCCTGGTAGACGCGGGCCTTCGGGACGACCTAATCATCCTCGACGGCAACCTTCCCAGCGCCACAATCTACGGCGGCGACGACAGCGACACGCTCCAGGTGAACGCGCCTGCAGGGGGCAGCAGTGTCGTCGTCAGCAACGGCCTGGTCACTGTTGATGGCCGCAGGTTTGAATATGGCGAGATCGAAAATGTAGTCATCAACGGGGACGCTGCCACGCACCTGGAGATCGACGGCTCGGCCGCCGCCGGCCGCCAGTACGTCAGCGTGAACTCGACGGACGTGCGCGGCCTGTTGCCCGTCAACGTCGCGTTCGCCGTGGGGTCGCTGACGCTCAAGGCCGGCCGGCACGGCAATTTTTTCCGCATTGAAGATACGCCGGCAGGAGCCCCCGTAAAGCTCCACTCGGGCAGCGGAACGGACGACGTGACGGTCGTGAAAACCTCGTCGGACATGATCATCGACGGACAGAATGGCGCGGATCAAGTGACGATTGGCGACGCCGACCAATTCGTGCGACGTGACGGCGTCGATTATCTAATTCTCGGCGTCCCCGCGATCGGCGGCGTCTTGAGCATTGGCAACTCATCTTCCCGCACAAAGCTGACAGTCAACGATACCGAGGCCAACTCCCGCCGTGACATCCACATGTGGACGGCCGGCGAATTCGGCTCCATGAGTGGCCTGGGAACCGGGCAGGTCCACTACCGGATGGCGCAGACCGAGTCGCTCGATTTCGTCGGCGGCAATAGCGGCTACAAGTTCGTCATCGACGACACCGCGTCGCGCATCACGACCAACTACATGATCAACCCGCCGTCGTCCGTGGAGCGATTCCGGACGACGATCACCACGGGCGGCGGTGCGGACGAATTCCATGTGCACAAAACAACCAGTCCCTTGAGCATCCATTCCGGGGCCGGCGCCGACACGTTGTACGCCGGCAATTGGCTGACTCTGGACGGTCTGCGGTCGTGGCTGATCTACGACGCGGGGGCGGATAAGGATTCGCTGATCGTCGACGATGTATTCGGATCGCATGTCGTCGGCGTTCGGAATGCTTACGCACTCGACTCCAACAGGCTGCAGGCCCGACAGACGACGATCGACCACTACGGAACTGTTGAAGACATCAAGCTCTATACGAGCGAGTGGGACGACGACGTCACGATCCAAAGTACCCCAGCGAGCACGTCCGTGACCGTCTGGGCCTGGGACGGAGCGGACAACGTGCAGGCGCTCGACGCCGTCCAGGGACCACTGACCGTGCTCGGCGGCGCTGGCAACGATATTCTGCGTGGCAACGCGGGACGAAACCTGCTCATCGGCGGTGCGGATGTGGACCAACTCGATGGCGCGGGTGGTGAAGACATCCTGATCGCGGGTGAAACCGCGCACGATCTCGAACCCAACGCCCTGAAATCGATCATCGATGAATGGTCGCGCACCGATATCGACTATGCCACACGAGTCGATCACCTGATGCGTTCCTCCGGCGGTCTCAACGAGGGTACGAAGCTCAATCTGGCAAGCTACATTGCCGACAACGGCCAGAACACGCTCAAAGGCAT
This sequence comes from Planctomycetaceae bacterium, assembly GCA_005773095.1. Lineage (GTDB taxonomy): Bacteria > Planctomycetota > Planctomycetia > Pirellulales > PALSA-1355 > SXHT01. The sequence continues at coordinate 1,615 of SXHT01000358.1, read as the reverse complement.
AGCCGGGACGGACTTCTACTTCGGATCGCGAACCCGAGACACCCACGATTGGGACCGCGCCATTGGCGAGGTATTCGTCGATCCGGAGGCCAGTCAGACACCCGGCAAGGCGGTCCAGCTTTCGATGGTTCTGCCCATTGGGTCCACGGGCGAAGACGACGGATTGGTCGTCGCCACGGACAAGGCAGGAAATGTTTATCTCAGCGGCTACTTCCACGGCACGATCGACCTTGACCCCGGCGCCGGCACAACCAGCTTTACATCGGTGGGCACCTACGACAGTTACGTGGCCAAGTACTCCGCCACGGGAAGCCTTATCTGGGCCAAGCATGTGAAAAGCGATGGCGGCGATTACGACAACTACGTGACGGACATTCGCGTCGATAGCGGAGGCAATGTTTTCCTCGCCGGATACTTCTGGGATAAGCTGATGGTCGACGCCACCACTTTGACTAGTGGCGGCAACTACGACGGCTTCGTGATGAAGTTGGACACGAGCGGTAAAGTGCTTTGGGCTCAACAGCTCGGCGGGAGCGGCTCGGACAATTTTGGACATCTGGCCCTCGACGCCGCCGGCAATGTCCATGTCGCCGGGTCCTTCTCGGGAACGGCCACACTGGCCGGCCGTTCTTTCAGCAGCGTGGGTCAGACCGCCGGCTTGGTTGCCAAGCTCGATAGCGCCGGCGCGCTGCAGTGGGCCCAACCCATCACGGTGGAGGGCTCTGAGGGCGCGTGGGGCATCGCCGCAGACGCGTCGGGGAACGTCTATGTCGCCGGCTCGTTCGCCGACACCGTCCAGATCGGTAGTCGCACGCTCACTAGCCTTGGCGACTACGACGGCTACCTGGCAAAGCTTAATAGTCAGGGCGTCGTTCAGTGGGCCCAGCAGTTTGGCGGCGCTGGCTACGACTACACCTCCGAGGTCGCGGTGGATGCTGCCGGCAATGTCTACACCATCGGCGGTTTCACCATCACGATGGTGCTTGGCAGCACCAACTTAACTAGCAACGGCGGCATTGACGGCTTCGTCACGAAACTGAATAGCGCCGGAAATTTCTTGTGGAGCCGCTCCATGGGCGCCGCCACCGACGACTGGTTCGGCGGCCTGGCGGTGGACGCCGCGGGAAACAGTTACTACACCGGTTGGATCGTGGGCGCCGGCAGCCTGGACGCGGATGCGTCGACAACCGTCGCCACCTATACCGGCTTCCTGGGCAAGCTAGACACCTTTGGCAACACCCTTTGGACGCAAGCCTGGGGACAAGAAGCCGGTAGCGGCGTCACCGGCGGCGGCTGGGGATATCGAGTCGCCCTCGACGGCGCGGGCCACATCTACGTGGCCGGCGGATTTGACGGCACCGCCGATCAGGATCCGGGCGCTGGCACACTCATGATGACAAGCGCTGGCGGGTGGGACGGCGCACTCTATCAGTTTACTGAGAGCGGCCCAATGACCTTCACCGGTCCGGCCGGGAGCACATCGACCTACACGCTACGCCTCACCAACGGCAACGTGCAAATCGTGGATACCGCGACGGGCGCCGTGTTGCAGTCCAGGCCGTTGGCTCAGACCGAGTCTGTCGTCATTCAGGCCCGCAACGGCGTCAACACCACG
>SXHT01000357.1 GCA_005773095.1 Planctomycetaceae bacterium | reverse complement strand
GGGCGGATGGCTCGGGAACCGGTTCCAACTCGATCACCAACAGTGGACGATCGGTGGGAGTAGGAGTAGCGGCCTCGGAGGAGTGGATCAGCACGCCGTCGGCCGTGAGCTCATCGAAAATCCAGCCGTAGTTCACCGCGCCTCCGGCCCATTGCTGCACACTCAACGTGACATCAGCGAGGATCGGCGCCGAGTGGCCGCTGGAGGTCATCGTGTCGGGCGTGGCGATCGCTTCGATGTCGTTGAGCGAAACGCCCCCGCCCAACGTGTTGTGGTGGGCCTGCCAACGCATCGAATGCGCGACCGAGAGGCGGCGGAAGAATTCCGAGACTTGCTGGTCTTGCCCCTTGCGCGGCCAGAGGACTAAGTAAAAGTCCCGGCGCGCCGGGATCAGCATGTAGCCGAGGATCCTCAGCGGCAGACGCTCAAAGACTTCGGCACGGAACTGGTCGATTGGCGAACGAAGACCAAGAACACCGTAACTTTTGAACCTCTTGGGGAGATTTGCTTGCGATATTCACAAACGCAGCGATTCTAACGCTCGTGCCGTTTGCTGTTTGCTCGGCGTGGCGGGGCCGTGAACGGCTACGAAAAGACTTGCAGTTATCTAAGTGCAATTCGTAGCTGCGACCGGCCTTCCTGCATCTTGACAGTACCGGTTGGGCTAGAAAATAATCGTGGGCGTGTATCCGGACCGCTTGCGGTTGCGTCTCAGACACGTTTTCATTCCTTTTGAAGTGGGGGATCGCTCATGAGTCGGGCAACACGTCAATTCGCGTCAGGTCTGATGGTAGCGGCATTGCTCGTCGGCGGCGGGTCGCTGCACGCCGGAATTGTCAACAACGGGGACCCCATCGGCACCAACTACAAAATCTTTGGCATTTCCGTGGCCAACTCCGTCGATTTCACGGCCCACGCTCCCATAGCCGGAACGGCAGAGGGCTAAAACAACAACACGATCGGAAAGCTGACGCTGACACTCAATCATAGTGCCCTAAACTGGCTGGGCTTCGATCTGTTACAGAATGCCGCAGCGGGCGGCGACTCTGCGATCACCGGCGGCCTCCGAGTGTTGCTGAATGTGGTGGACAAGAACGGGATGCAAGTACCCTGGATCGATTACCACATTCGAGCGATGGACAACACGGTCAACGGCCCGGAGGACGACCCGGATGGCGGCCACCGCACGACGGCCCATTTCCACGACAATACGTTCGGGTTCGGCTCGAACCCGCTGGTGGTTCAGGGCAATAGCAACAACAGGGTGCAAATCGATTACGGGCTCGGGGCCGCTGTCAATCCGGGAGCGATGTTCACGGCCAGTAATATCCTCGTTCACGAGCGGGACTTTCAGAACCTGAAGAGGCAGTTCAGGATCGAGACAATTCCCAGCGTCCCGGAGCCGGCGACGTTTGTGTTGGCCGCGTTGGCCGTGCTCGGACTATATCCGACTCTTGCCCGTCGGCGGGTCGGGCATTAGCGACTCGGGGAAGAAACGGTGTCAGAAGCCGGATTGGATGGACGACGCCACCTACGCGCGAATGCCAGCGCACCTGCGGTTGCGCGAAGTGCAGGTGCAAGTGGCCGAACGCGGCTTTCGCGTCCGGTCGCTCGTGGTGGTGACCACCCTCCTGGATTCAATCAGCTATCCGGCGGATGAGTTGGCAACGCTCTATCGTTGTCGCTGGCTGGTGAAGACCAGCATTGGGCATCTCAAGACCAGCATGAAAATGGACGTGCTGCGCTGCGAAACGGTGCGCGGTGTGACCAAAGAGCTGACGATGTTTCTGCTGGTGTACAACCTGGTGCGGATGACGATGCTGGAGGCAGCCCGGCGACAAGGGGTGCCCGTGGAGCGGATTAGCTTCGTGGACGCGCTGCGTTGGCTGGCGATGGCCGCTCCCGGCGATCCGTTGCCGGAATTGGTCGTCACTCCCTTGCGTTCCGGCCGGCTGGAACCGCGCGTGCGAAAGCGACCCCCGAAAGAATACGACCTGATGAAGAAACCGCGCGCCGTCTTGCGCCAACTCCTGGCCGCCGAGGCCGTTACGGCTTAATTTGATGCCATTCTGGAATGTCCCCTTTGCCACTTCCCCGTTTCTCGGATACCGGTGAACCAACGATTCGCCAAGCGACGCAACGGAACTGCTACAAAGTTCTCGCGAAGCACAGGCTGAACTGTGGTATCGGGCCGCCAACAACTCGGCTACCATGTGAGACCTGCGGCGGAAACCACAAGCCACCAACACACACGGCGGTCTTAACCGCCAATCAGAGAACCATCGCCATGAGACATTTACTTGCGGCCGCCATCGCAATCCTGTTCGTGACCCATTCGCAGGCCCAGGAGCCGGGCGGCAGCCCGAAACTAGAATTCAAGTCCAATCGAGATAAGGCCAGTTACAGCATCGGATTGAGCATCGGCCGCGACCTAAAGCAGCAAGGGCTGGACATCGCGATTGCTAAGCTGGCCGCCGGGATCGTCGATGGAATTCGCGGCAACGACCCGCAGCTCAAGGACGAGGAAATCCAGCAAGTGATGGAAGAGTTTGGCAAAGAACACACGGCGAAGAAAGTTGCTCAATTCAACGCGGCGGCCGAGAAGAACAAAGCGGAGGGGGACGCTTTTCTGGCAAAAAACAAAGCCAAGCCGGAAGTGATCACCAGCAAGTCGGGATTGCAATATCAGGTGATTAATAAAGGAACCGGCGCAAAGCCCAGCAAGGATGACGTCGTGACAACCCACTACGTCGGCACCCTGCTAGACGGAAGGGAGTTCGACAGTTCGGTCAAACGTGGGCAGCCGGCCACGTTTCCGCTCAACGGAGTGATTGCCGGCTGGACCGAAGCGCTGCAACTCATGCCGGTCGGCTCCAAGTGGCGATTGTTTGTGCCTGCGGGCCTGGCCTACGGTCCGGAAGGCCGTGAGCCGGTCATCGGACCCAACGCGACGCTCGTCTTCGAGGTAGAGCTGCTCAGGATTGGCCAGCCGGAAGAGACGGGTCCGCCGCCGGGAGAGGTTCCGGAGCAATAAGCGGTGCCGCCGTTTCCTTCTTGCTCGCGTCGATAAAAGCGTCGAGCTGTTGTCCGACATACAACTGCTTGCCGCGGGCATCGATGGCATAGATGACCTGCAGCACGCGTGTGTCGACGCGCTCGGTATTGTCGCCCGTGAGCGATTTCTTGGGCACGACATACGGTTCGATGCGCACAAAGCGCAGTGGAAACCACTCGTCTGGCTCGCCCTTCAGCGTGGCCCGCGCCGGCGCATTGACTTTGAATCGCGGGATGTCGTACTCATCAATGTCCACGCGCACGTGCAGTTGCCGCACGTTGCCGAGCACCACGAGCGGCTGATTTGCCGGAGCGCCCACGAACTCGCCCGGCCGCACGTTGACTTGCAACACCTCGCCGTCTTCCATCGCTCGTATGACGAGCCGGTCGAGATCAGTTTCAATTTGTTGCACCTGCGCTTCGGCGCGTTCGACCTCTGCGGCGGCCACTTGTTTGTCGTACTCCCAGGCGCCAGCCTTCGTGAGTTCCAGGTCTGCCTGAACATGTGCCACCGCCGCCTCCGCCGCACGATACGCTTGTTCACGAGTTACGAGATCCTCGGCCGTCGACACTTTTTGAGCAAACAACTTTCTGCTGCGCGACCACTGATCGCGAGCGTCGGCCAGCTTCGCTTTGGCCTCGGCGACTTGCGCCTCACCCATGCGGATCTTCTCGGGACGCGGTTCGTTGCGCAAGCGAGTCAATTCGGCCTCAGCCGACGTTTTGAACGCCCGCCTCGCCAGTAATTCCGCCCGCAGTTGGCGATCGTCCAGCCGGAACAGCGGATCGCCAGCCTTTACCTTCTGTCCGACTTTGGCCGTCATTTCCACGACCACGCCGGGCAGCGGCGAACCCATGGCAATGTTCTCGGTTTGCGGTTCGATCATGCCCGCGCCGGCCACTGTGTTGGGAAACGGGTTGCGCGCCGGCTCAATTGGCGGCGGCATCTTCGGCATGGTTTCATGTGAAATCGATACTTGCTTCACGGCGAACGCGGTCAGCGCCAACGCCACCAGGGGCAAGCCAAATTTCGTGAGCAATCCGGACATGATGCGGTTCCTCTAAGTGGCCATTTCAACGACAGCGCCCTCGGGCGCCGGCGAACTCTCGCGGCGCTCCAGTGCGACAATGCGGCCGTCCTCCATGCGGGCCATCGTGTCGGCGAATTCAAAAATACGGTTGTCGTGCGTCACAATAATCACGGCCCGATCGCCTTCGATCGCCACGCTGCGAAGCAACTCCAATATGGTGTGCCCGGTCTTGGCGTCGAGCGCC
>SXHT01000356.1 GCA_005773095.1 Planctomycetaceae bacterium | reverse complement strand
GAACGACCTGCCCAGGAACAACTCGAGCAAAGCAAGACCAAGGCCGCGGAAATCCTGCAGAAGGGCGTGGAGCGACTGAAAGACGCGGGGCAAGTCTCGCCTACGCTGGTGGCAGCAGCGCTTTCGCTGGCCCAAATTCTGGTCGACACCGGACAGCCCGAGAAAGCCATCGAGTGGCTCGAAAACGGTACCTTAGGGCCGCTCAAGCTGCTCAACGACGGCAACGAAGTGGTCTTCGCCAGCCCCCAAATGCCGATTGAGATTTACAAACTTGCGCTGCGTTCCTACGTGGCCGTGCAGCCCCCACGGCTGGAAGATGCCGAGAAGGTGATGAACTCGCTGGAAGAAGCGGTCAATCGAGTCGGTGACGCCAAGGCGAGCGAGAATCTGACGATGATCTACATCGCGCTCGGCCGCGAGTTGCAGCAGCAACTTGAAGAGCTGCGTAACAGCAAGAAACAAAAACAGCTCAAGGCGGTCTCGGACGGATTTGAAAGTTTCCTCAAGCGCATTGTTAAACGTGAAACCGGCAACACCTGGAGTTCACTGAACTGGGTTGCCGAGACCCATTTCAGCCTGGGCACCGGATTCGATGACGGCAAAGCGGCGATCCTCAACGCCGAAGCAAAGCGGCACTACGCGAACGCCGTGGAGGCCTATGCTGCGATCGTCAAACAAGCCGAAGCCGATAAAGCGTTCGCTCCGCAGGACCCGAATGCCCTTGATGGCGTACGATTGCGGATGGCCGTCTGCCAGCGCAAGATCGGCAAGCATGACGATGCCATCAAGACCATTGTCAGTGTGCTCAAGACTCGTCCGATGATGCTGCCAGCCCAAGTCCTCGGCGCCGAAACCTATCAGGGCAAAGGCCTCGTCGATAAAGACTCCTATGGCATCGCAATCCTGGGGGGCAAAGACCGGGATGCCAAAGGCCAGTCAATAATTTGGGGCTGGGCCAAACTCTCAAAAATGACGCAGAACCAGGCGAAGTTCGTCGACACGTTCCACATGGCCCGCATTCGAATCAGCGAGTGCCGCTTTCTGTACGGCATGATGATTGCCGACAAGGACAAGGAAAAGGAAGAAAGCAAGCGCGCCCGGACGCTCACGGCCGCCAAGGACGACATGTGGACGACCTACAAGCTCTATCCAACACTCGGCGGCAAGGCGCGGGCCGACGAATACAATCGCCTGCTCGTCAAGATTCAAAAAGCACTCGGAGAGAAGCCGATCGGCCTGGAAGAGTTTCGCCGGCGTTCCGCCAAGGCGGACGAACTGGCCGCCAAGACAAAATCGACTACCTAGTGCTTTGACCACTTTGAACGTACGAGTGCGAGACCTCCGTAAGTGCCGCAAAGGGAAATCGCTGCCGGTGTCTCGCACTCGTGAAATCGTTATGGACAAAGCACTCGACATGATAGTTAACCCACGGCTCGCCGCGAGCTGTGCAACACGCGATCCAGGAGTGACCGTAGCCATGCTAAGAAACGTTGCCGTCGTGATTGCCCTTTGCCTCGGTTCTGGCGTCGTTGCCCTGGCCGCTGATAAAGTCAAACTCAAGCAGGGTCCACCGGTCTCAGGAACGATCACTCAGATGAGCTCCGAAGAGGTCGTTGTGGAACAGGGTCCCCTGGTCAAAAAATTGCCCGTTAACGAAATCACCGCGGTTGAGTACGACGAGGAACCGCCCGAGCTGAATAACCTTGTTCGCAATGCTTATGAAGATGCCCGCTTTTCCGATGCCTTGACTGCGGTCAGCAAGATCGACGACTCGAAAATTGTCCGTCCCGAAATCCTGCAGGACCTGGCGTTCTACAAGGCGGCCTCGATGGCGCGGCTGGCACTCGGGGGGAGCGGCTCACCGCAAGATGCCGGACGACTGCTGGCGGCATTTGAGTCCAAAGGCTCGGGCAATTATCACTACCTGGAAGTTTGCCAGTTGCTTGGCGACTTGTTGGTGGCGGCGGGTAAACTGGAGAATGCCGGAAAATACTACGACAAGCTCGCGAAGTCCGCGTTTCCCGAGTACAGGCTCAACGCCGGCGTGCGGCTGGCGCGCGCTTTTGAATCGCAAAAACAGTTCGACAAGGCAATTGAAAAATACGACGAAGTGATTGGGGACAGCGCGGACAGCAAGGAGGCCGTTTCGCAAAAACTGGCCGCGACCTGCGGCAAGGCTTCGGCACTGGCCGCCACCGGTAAGGTCGATGAGGCCGTCAAGATGGTTGAAGAAGTGATCGGCAAGGCCGACGCAGGCGACTTGGAACTGCACGCCCGTGCCTACAACGCGCTGGGAAGCAGCTATCGATCGGCCGGCAAGAAAAAAGAGGCCCTGATCGCCTATCTGCATACCGACCTGTTGTTCGCGGGATTTCCCGAGCAGCATGCCGAGGCGCTGGCGGCACTCTCCACGTTGTGGGCCGAGGCAGATAAACTCGATCGCGCCAATGAGGCAAAAAAGACCTTGAAAGATCGTTACCCCGGCAGCCGCTGGGCGCAGGGAAAGTAATCCATGCCAACCTGGTCACCCCAGCTCCGCTGTCTGGTGGGCATTGCCGGATTGTTGTTTGCCGCGCTTGCGCTGCAAGAGTCCGGCCGCACTTTCTGGGCGACCGCGGCGTCTGCGCAAGAGGCCCTTCCGGCAGAAGAAGCCGGCCCTGCCCCACTCGGCGAGCCGGTGCAAAAGCAAAGCTTGCTCGAGTTCTATTTCAATGCGTTGGGTTGGCGCTACACCATCGCGTTTTTCTTCCTGTCCTTTTGCCTGGTAGCCCTGGTCGTGATGAATTTTTTGTCGATTCGACGGCAGTCGATCGTGCCACCAGATTTGACCGCGCACTTCGATGGTCTGCTTAATGAAAAACGCTGGAACGAGGCGTACGAGCTGGTTAAACGCGACGAGAGTTTCTTGGGGAAGGTGCTGACCGCGGGGTTGGAAAAAGTGACGGTCGGCTACCCCCAGGCCATCGAAGCCATGCAAGAAGTCGGCGAAGACGAAGCCATGCAACTGGAACATAAGCTGAATTACATTGCGCTGATCGGCACGATCAGCCCAATGGTCGGCTTGCTCGGTACGGTCGACGGCATGGTGCAGGCATTTCGGGTGATTGCCGAGAGCAATACCACGCCCAAACCCTCGAAGCTCGCCGATGGAATCTCGATGGCGCTGATCACGACGCTGATCGGGTTATTGCTGGCCATTCCGGCGATCGCCATCTTTGGCATCTTTCGCAATATGCTCTCGCGATTCGTGCTGGAAGTCGGCATCCATAGCGAACGTCTGATGAGCCGCTTCCAGAACGTCGGTGTAAAAAAGGCCTGACAATTACCGAACCGGTGCCGCACGCAAGTCAAGGCCCAAAGGACAACCGTCCCTGGGCTTTCCGAAGGTCGCCATGCGATTTAAGAAGCAAAAAGAAATCGTCTGCGCCGAGCCGGACATGACGCCGATGATCGACATGACTTTCCAGCTCATCGCCTTCTTCATGGTGCTGTTGAACTTCGGTGAGGGAGAACAGGACCAGACCATCACGTTGCCCAAGAGCGTGCTGGCCAGGCCGCCGGATACTCCCACCGAGGCGCCGATCGTCGTGCAACTTACCAGACGCAACACGGTGCTGATCGGCGGCGAGGAACTCCCCGTGACCGCGCTCGCCGCTCCTCTGGCGCGCGAACGGGCGGCGCTGCAATCGAAGCACATGGAGCCCGCAGATGCCACGATCTTTATTCGCGCCGACGTCGACGCCAAAGCCGGTGTCGTTCAGGAGTTGATCCAACAGTGCCAGACCGCGGGCTTCGGGAAATTCGGCTTGCGGGCCAAGAACGAGGACCAGTAACCCAGGCTTTCCAGGTGTGGAAACAAGACTGCGAACGTCAGGCCATAAGGCCTGACCTGCGGCGATGAAGATTCGCAAGAGCGCCACCACCAGTGTCGACAAAATCGAGCAGCAAATGACGCCGATGATCGACATCGTGTTCTTGCTGCTCATCTTTTTCATGTTCAGCTTCAAGATCGCCTCGCCTGAGGGAGATTTCAACATCAAGATGCCCGTGGCCTCTCAGGTGACGACGGAAACGGAAACACCAGCGATTCCGATCAAGGTTCGGTTGCGAGCCGATGCCGCCGGCAACCTGGCTGCGATCGTGATGAACGATCGAGACCTGGGCACCGATTTCGGCCAGCTTCAGCTCCAGATTATCAGCATCGTCGGGGGGGACGCCGGGCCTGGCAGCGCCGCGGACACGACCGAATGCGAGCTCGAATGTGACTACCATTTGCGGTACGAGACCGTGATCGAGGTCATCACCGCCATCAGCGGCTATGTCGAAGGCAACCAGATCGTGAAGCTGATTCAGAAGATCCGCTTCTCGCCGCCGAGAAACAGCAGGTAGCAGTTAGCAGGCAGCAAAGCAGATCCGGGCTATATGCCAACTGCTACCGGCTATCTGCTACGCTACGCTCGCGGGTGAAACTGCCGGTGCACCGCCTTGAGACGCGTGGGATCAACGTGCGTGTAGATCTGCGTCGTGGCGATGCTGGCGTGCCCGAGCAATTCCTGCACCTGGCGCAAGTCGGCGCCTCCGGTCAGCATGTGCGTGGCGAAGCTGTGCCGCAGCGTATGGGGGCTCATATCCGCTGGAACTCCAGCCCGCAAAGCGTACTGCTTGAACAACTCCCAGATGCGTTCGCGCCGCATTCGCTTGCCTCGTCGACTGATGAGCATCCAGTCAGGCGCTCGGACCGATTTGGCGACAATTGGGGCGCGTTCGTGCTCCAGATACTCGCGGACCGCCGCGATCGCTCGTTTGCCGAGCGGCACGATCCGCTCCTTTTCGCCTTTGCCACGGCACTTGCAGAATCCCTCGTCGAGGTGGACATCGTGGACCATCAGATGCGACAACTCCGAAGCCCGGCAGCCAGTGGCATATAGCAGTTCGAGCATTGCCCGATCGCGCCGCCATAGCTTGTCGAAGCGTTTTGGAGCGTCGAGCAGCCGTTCGATTTGATCGCTGGTGAGCACGTACGGAACGCGCTGCCAGAGTTTCTGACTGCCCAGAAGTTCCGCGGCGTTTTCCCGCAAAATGCCTTCAAGCTGCAAGTAGCGGCAAAAAATCTTGAGCGACACCACGTGCCGTGCCACGCTTGCCGCCGCCAGGTCCTGGCGGTGCAGCCAGGCCGCGTATTCGGCCAGGTCGCGAACTTTGAGCGCCGCGATATTCCGGCCTGCAAGCCAGTGGTAGAGCCTCTTGATGTCCCGTTTGTACGCGGCCACGGTATTATCAGCCAGGTGACATTCGCCCCGCAGATAATCGACGAACGCATCCAGCCACCGGCCGTTGGTGGCCGTGCCCTGAATCGACACGGGCTTGAGCAGTCGACGCCGCAGATTTGCCATACCTGGGTAGGACGGATTTATAGTCCGTCTCGAACGGTGCTAGTGCCGGCCAACCGGTCGGATGGTAAAACCTTCCCACGACAGGCTTCGTCGTGTCCCGACCGCTGCCTTCATGCCAATTGCCCACTCGCTTGCGACCGATTATCCTGGTGCAGATTCTCTTGCCCGATCGTTAAACTCAATCATCGTGGAGGAACCGTGTGAAAATTCTCGTCACCGGTGGAGCTGGGTACATCGGAAGCCACGCGGTTCGCTTGCTCGAAAAGGCGGGGCACGAGGTGTGGGTTTACGACAATCTTTCGCTCGGTCATCGTGGCGCCGTGGCCGCGGACCGGCTGATCGTCGGTGATTTGCATGATCGGGCACTGCTGATCAGTGTCCTTCGCGAGCATTGGATCGATGCCGTCATGCATTTTGCCGCGTTTGCGCTCGTGGGTGAATCCGTCACGGACCCTTCCAAGTACTATCACAATAATGTGGTCGCCAGCCTGAGCCTGCTGGACGCGATGAAGACCGTCGGCGTGCGGAAGATGGTTTTCTCCAGCACCACCGCCACCTACGGCGTGCCTGACAAGATTCCGATCGCCGAAAGTCAGCGGCAGGATCCCATCAATCCCTACGGTTTTTGCAAACTGGTGATCGAACGCGCGCTTGACGATTACGCCGTCGCTTACGGATTCGGCTACGCCGCGCTCCGCTATTTCAACGCCGCGGGCGCCAGCCCCAACGGTGATATCGGCGAGGACCATACGCCGGAGAGCCACCTGATTCCCATCGTGTTGCAGGTGGCGCTTGGCCAGCGTGAGCAGATCACGGTTTTTGGCAACGACTATCCAACGCCCGATGGCACCTGCATTCGCGACTACATCCACGTGGATGACCTGGCCGCCGCTCACGTGAAGTCCCTTGATTTTCTGGAACCGGGACAGTCCCTGAAGCTGAACCTGGGCACAGGTCGTGGGAACAGTGTCCGCGAAGTGATCGATGCCTGTCGCCGCATCACGGGGCATGCAATCTCCGAGAACGTCGGCCCGCGCCGCCCCGGTGATCCCCCCGTGCTGGTGGCCGATGCGTCGCTGGCGCAAAAGACGCTGGACTGGAAGCCACGCTACCCCAAGATCGACGAGATCGTGGCCACGGCGTGGAGGTGGCATCAGTCGCATCCGAATGGATACGCAGAGTGAAATCCGAAATTCGAATATCGAAATCCGAAACAAATTCGAAATGCAAAATCCGAATGCCCGACGCGAACCAGTATGATCTCGAAGAGCGTGCCTGCCAATGTGCGAAACGGGCTCGGGCTTTCGTAAAACGGCTTCCCCGCACGACTTGCAACATTGAGGAGGTCAAGCAACTTGTGCCCTCGTCTGGCTCGATTGGCGCAAACTACATAGAGGCCAATGAGGCTTTGGGCAAGAAAGACTTCCTTTTTCATATTCGCAGTTCACGGAAGGAGTCAAAGGAAAGTCGTTACTGGCTGCGACCAATCGATACGGGTGACAATTCACGGTTGGCAACAGAGCGTGACGCCTTGATTTAAGAAAGCGTGGAACTGATGCTGATCTTCGCCGCTATCCTGCGAAAGTCAGAATAGCCGCGGTTTCGCCATTTGAAATTTGAGTTTTGCCCGATTTGTTTCGGATTTCGTGTTTCGGATTTCGAGTTTTAGCCCGTGTCTGTTAAGATGCCGCTATGCCTCATCAAAAGCCCCTCTTCGAGTCCTCCATGCCTACCGCAACCGCCACAAGACATGGCAACGCAACCGTTGCCATTATTGCCCTTTCGCAGATGAGCAACGGTCAAGAAGCCGATGTCTTCGTGCTGATGACCGCCAAAGAAGAACTCACCACGCGTGACGGCAAACCGTATTTCAAAGTGGGTTTCCGCGATCATCTGCGCGAAGTCAGTTTCCCGATCTGGGGTGACTCGGCCTGGGCGATCGATTGCAAGGAAAAATGGCAGGTCGGCAAGTACTACAAAGTTCGGGCCACCTATCGTGAGACGAACTTTGGCCCGCAACTTGAAATCCGCAAGATTCGCGAAACGATGGAGGCGGATGCCGCCGATGGTTTTACGCCGCAGATGTGTTCGCCGCAAAGCCGGTTCGATTCACGCGAGATGTTCGCGGAGTTAATCGAGATCGCCCGCGAAAAGATCGACGACCCTGGGTTGAGAGGTCTCGTGCTTGACCTGCTGGAAGCGAACCATGAGCAACTGCTCACCTTGCCCGCCGCCACGCACAACCATCATGCCTTCGTGGCCGGCTGGCTTGAGCACGTGTTAAGCGTCACCCGCACCTGCCTGTACCTCGCCGAAAAATACGCTGTCTACTATCCCAACCTGCAACCACACCTGAACAAGGGCCTGGTCATCGCGGGCGGAATCTTGCACGACATCGGCAAGCTGCGCGAAATCCAGGAAACCACCACCGGCGCCGAAGACCCGGCGTCGGGCAGTCTGATCGGCCAGATTCTGCAGGGCCGCGATCTGGTCCGCGAGGCCGCCGCCGGCCGCGATCTCGATCCGGATCTGCTGCTCCGCTTGGAGCACATCGTCGTGTCCCATCAGCGCCTCCCCGAGTGGGGATCGCCCAAGCCTCCAATGACTCCCGAGGCCTTGCTCGTCCATTACGCCGACGATCTGGACGCGAAGTACCACATGATGGCGCAAATTCTGCGCGATGACACGAACGCGGGCCCACTCACGTCGAAAAAAAACCTCCTCGGTCAGAAAGTCTATCGCGGCACGTAATGGTCCGATCGCCGCCGATGACCCTGCCTCCCACGTCGCAGTTTGAACAACGGATGGGCCGGGGTCCGCGCCCCTGCACCAGCAGTTCCACCCCAACTTTCCGGTCAGGGCCCCCTGACCCCGGTCCTCTCCCCCGCTGCGGGGGAGAAGGAGGAGAATCGCCAGCTTTCTCCCCTTCTCCCGTTTTGTCGCACTCCCTATAATCCCGCCCCGCTTGGATCGAATCGGAGGTTGTGATGCGCCACCGCTGTCTACATGCCGTCGTGTTGATGGCCTTCGCGTTGGGTTGTTCGAGTGGCATCACATGGCCCAGCTTGGGTCATCCGGGTTGGATCGACGAACAGCGAAATCGCGCCCAGCGCTTCGATCCCTATCCCGAGGTCAATTTCGATTCATCGATGTACGGCACCCGCCCGCGCGATTTTCAGGAGCCGGCCTCCGTACCGCAGAAACTGCAAAACCAACGCTCGTTCGTCCGCCGCTTCGGCCAACTGGCGCCGCGAAGCCGGTATTAGCGGTGCCTGCGCAAAGCGGGTTCACCTCGAGGCCGCTCAACGCGGTCGTCAATTGTTGGTATCATGCCAGGATGAAGACGCGCAGCGAACCACCGCGATATACGCCACTCACGAAGCCCGTGCCTCACGCCGATGGCGAGCGGCTGCAAAAGATTCTTGCCGCAGCGGGACACGGCAGCCGGCGAGACTGCGAGGAGCTGATCCTGGCGGGCCGGGTGGAAGTCGATCGACGCGTCGTAACAACATTGGGCACGAAGGCCAATCCGCATGCGCAGGAAATTCGTATCGATGGCGAGCCACTCGCCAAATCGAAGCTGATCTACTTCATGGTCAATAAGCCGCCTGGCGTCGTCACCAGCAACGCCGATCCAGCGGGCCGACCGCGCGTGATCGACCTGGTGCCCGATCGTGGCGGTCATTTGTATCCCGTCGGCCGGCTCGACCTGTCCAGTGAAGGCTTGATTCTGGTCACCAACGACGGCGAACTGGCCAACCGGCTGACGCATCCACGGTACGGCGTCGAGAAAACCTATCATGTGGAGGTGGCGGGGCGGCTCGACAGCGATCAGCTCAGAGAACTCCGCCGCGGCGTGCATCTTGCGGAAGGGTTCGCCAAGGTCGTGGGAGCCACGATAAAAAAACAGATGCACAAGAGCACGCTTCTCGAGGTGGTGCTTGACGAAGGCAAGAACCGTGAGATTCGCCGCGTGCTGGCCCGCGTCGGACACAAGGTCATGCGACTGAAGCGAATTGCGATTGGCCCATTGCGACTGGGGGATTTGCCGGCGGGTGGTTTTCGATCATTGTCTCGCGACGAGTTGGAAAAACTGCGCGATGCCGCTCGAGGGCTGCAGCATGCGCGGCCGAAGCGGAGACTGCGACGCACCGGCAAGATCGGACATGCAAAGAAGCCAGGTAGCGGACGCAAAGCCTCCCAACGCCGTCCTCCGGTCAAGACAGAATTTCGCGGTACCGGGCCGATTATCGGCGCTGACATTCTTCCGGCGCCACGAAAACCAAGATTTGGGGTAAGGAAGCCAGGACCTCAGCCCAAGGGAGGACGCAAGTCTTGAGCAACCCACTTCACGCCGCCTACTACGCCGACGAGGCTCTGCAGCAGACCGTTGCCGTCGTGGAAAATGTCCGGCTGGCCCGCGATACCTACCGCGTGCGTTTCAACGGTCCCGAGATTGCCAGGCGAATTGTGCCTGGACAGTTCTTGATGCTCAAGCTGGCGGGCATGGATGATCCGCTGTTAGGCAGGCCGCTCGCGCTTTACGACACGGTTGTGACTCCCGCGGGAGAACCGATTGGAGTGGATGTCGTCTATTTGGTCATGGGGAAGATGACACGGCGATTGGCGTTGTTTCACCCGGGACAGAAGTTGGACGTTTGGGGGCCGCTTGGCAATGGCTTTCCTGCGTTTCGTCCCTCTCCCCCTGGGGGAGAAATGGTCGGGGTGAGGGGGTCGGATTCCTTGCAACATGCTTCTCGCCCCTCGCCCCTCGCACCGGCGGCGGGGAGAGGGGAGAAGATGCATTCCCATCTTGTGATGGTCGCCGGCGGCATCGGCCAAACACCATTCATGGCGTTGGCTCGCGAGGCCCTTGGCCAACGTTGCTATGGTGAGCCACTGCGAATTCCGAGTTGCCTGGCGGACAAAGTGACGCTCTGCTACGGAGCTCGAACCGCCGACTATTTCGCCGGCCTGGAAGAATTCCGACACATGGGGATTGATGTGCGGCTAAGCACCGACGACGGCTCGCTGGGCCATCAGGGCCTGGTGACCGACGTCTTGCGGCAGGTTCTTGCCGAGTCGCCCCAGGCAAGTGTCGTCTGCTGCGGACCAGAGCCCATGATGAAGGCCGCCGCCGAACTTTGCGCGCACGCGCATGCGCCATGCCAGGTCTCGCTGGAAACGCCGATGGCCTGTGGCATCGGAATTTGCTTCAGTTGCGTGGCGCGGGTCCGCGATGACGCTGGCAATTGGGACTACCAGCGCACGTGCATAGAAGGACCCGTTTTCGACGCAGCGCGGATCGCATGGCTGTAGGGCACGCCTGCGTTTTGCTAGGCCCACCCTACTTTACTTTACTTTTTCGCGGCCTTCAGGCGGGCCGCCAGTCGCGACTTGGTGCGAGCTGCGGCGTTCTTGTGGATCACGCCTTTGGCGGCTGCCTGGTCGAGCTTCTTCATCGCCAATCGCATCTCGCTCTCGCCATCGACGATATTGCCGACCGCAGCGGCCGCGATGACCTTCTTCACTTGCGTCTTGACACCGCTCTTGACCGCGCGATTGCGGATGCGGCGATCTTCGTTCGTACGCTGACGCTTCTTGGCACTAGGACTGTTGGGCATGTGTCATTCACATCGGTAGGTCCCGCGAGCCGAGCCGGACCCGAGGGAAAAAGTCGAAACCCAAGTGTCGAAATCCGAAAAAAATTCAAAGCACGAATCGTCGAAACGTGTTTGGGAATTCGAATTTCGTGCTTGTCTCGGGTTTCGTGCTTCGGATTTTTGCCGGGGGAGCGCCGCTCGGCTCGCGGCACCTCCAGGCGAACTAATCAGTTTGATCTTCGTGGGCCAGTTTGTCCAGCCACTTTGCCACGTCGCGGTAGCCAAAGTCGATGCCGGCCAGCTCGTTTAGATGCCTTTCGGCCAATTCGCGGTTTTTTAGATGGAAGGCGATCACGCCAGCACGGTAAAGGGCCAACTTACCCGTGTCCGAACTGCGGTCCGTCATGGAGCTGATCGCTTCCTCGTAGTTATTCAAGGCCAGCTTGAACTGCTTGATGTGCTGGAAACACTCTCCCAGTTCGACATGCACAAGCGACTTGCGTTTGCTGTCTCCGCGGGCCTGCTGCAACACTTGGATGGCCTCGGAGTACTGCGCCGCCGCCTTCATTCGTATTCCCAGCTCGAATTTGAAGTTGAGATTCGTGGGGTACCGTTCCGAGCGGCCGCGGTAAATATCCATCTCCAGCCGATTCAGCTCGGACTTCATGCGTTTGGCAAGCTCGACCGATTCCTCGCTACCCTCCTCGGTGGCCCGCTTTTCAGCCACCGAAAGCTGCTGGCGGGCGCGGCGAAGTTGCGCGTCTTCGTGCCGTTCGCGAATGTTCTGATCGCCACCCGATGCTTCCAGCGCCTTTGCCAACACCGCCTCCGCGTCGGCCAGCCGATCATTGCGAGTGTGCACGTCGGCAAGCTCCACATAATGGGCAAGCTCGTCAGGACTCTTGGCTATCAGCTTTTGAAGCTTTTCTTCGGGCGTGAGCACTTTCTCGCCGGGGTGCGGCTCGTGGGCGTCGCGCTGCTTTACGTCCCTGGTTGTTTCGGCCTCTTCGTAGCCGCCACGGCTGATCGTTTTTTCCACCGCCAGATCGCCAATCGCCTTCAACGCCTCGACGTCGTTCGGCTTCACCTGAACGACCCGGTGAAAACAGCTGATCGCCTGATCGAATTGCCCCACCTTGGCCAAGGCTCTGCCGCATAGCCGGTTGACCTCGACATCCTTGGAATTAGCGTCGAGCGCGGTCTTCAGATAAACCAATTGCGTGTCACCTTGGTCGAGCTGCTCGCAGGCCTGCGCCATCGTGGTCAGCGCCCAAACGTCCCAGGGATTGAGCTTGAGCATCTCAACGCCAGACTTGATGACGCCAGGCCAGTCTTTTGAAAGGCTCGCCCTTTTCATGCCTGTCTTGGCCTTGATGCCTGAAATCGAGGCCATCTTGCTCCCCTTCTTGTTGTTATTGTACTTTTTGAACAGATTATTCAAGAAGTTGATGGCGTAGATGCGATTTCCTGGTTCAAGCACGACGCACGTCTTAAACATGTCCGACGCGTAGTCGAACTGTCCTTGGCTGGCCGCCTGGTTGCCTTTTTGGAACAACTGCTGCAATCGGTTGCGTTCAGCGGGGCTCAAGGTTTTCCTGCCAGACGTGTCGGGAAGAGAAGCGGAGGCCATGCTTTTGATTTGGGTCCGTCGTGCCGCCTGCGGTGTGGAACTAGGGGGCGGATAGGATAGCGCCGCCTTCCGGTGACGTTCCTGGCGAGTTCCCCGCCTCAAACCGGAACTTCGGACGAACCACGAACGCACCCTAGTGGCAATCGCGCCTTGCGTTGCGGACCTATTCTAGCCACGCTTGCGGCGGAAAACAATTCAACGCTCAAAGGCGGGTGTTTTTCGCTGGGAAAAAATGTGAGAATTGGGTTAGGCCGCTACCCCGCATGAGGCCTTTGGCATGGACAGTTCTTCGCTCGATATTTGCCGTGTTTACCTGGTCGGCGCTGGTCCCGGCGATCCAGGAATGCTGACCTTGCGCGGTGCAGAGTGTCTGGCCCGCTCAGACGTCGTGCTTTACGACTACCTCGTCAATCCGCGAATCTTGCAGCATGCTCCCACGACGGCTGAGCTGGTTTGTCTGGGGCGGCACGGGGTCGACCGCGGTAATCGTCTCCTCTCGCAAGCCGAAATCGATGCGCTGATCGTCCATCACGCGCTGCGGGGCAGAACGGTGGTTCGGCTCAAGGGGGGGGATCCGATGATCTTTGCTCATGCCGTTGAAGAAATTGCCGCACTGGAAACGACAGGAATTCGCTACGAGATCGTCCCCGGTATAACCGCGGCCTTGGCGGTCGGAAGCCATGCCGGGATTGCGCTGACGCGCGGGGACATGGCTTCGGCCGTGGCGCTGGTCGCGGGACAAGAACGTGGCGGTAAGTCCGACTCGAACTTAGACTTCCCTGCGCTGGCACGATTTCCTGGCACCCTGGTGTTCTACATGGGCGTCACGACCGTCCGTTCGTGGGCGGCATCGCTGATTGCCGCAGGCAAGCCCGCCGATACGCCCGTCGCGATGGTACGTCGATGCTCATGGCCGGACCAACAGACGACGCGCTGCACACTCGGCGAAGTCGCCGAGCGCATGGAATTGGCGAAAATGCGCCCTCCGGTGGTGGTTCTTGTGGGGGCAGTAACGGCAGAGGCGACCGGCGGCAACTGGTTTGTCAACAGACCGCTGTATGGCCGGCGAGTTCTCATTACCCGTCCCGTCGAGCAAGCTGACACCCTGGTTCGCCAATTAGCTGAACTGGGTGCCAATGTGCTGACTCAGCCTTGCATCAAGATCGGACCGCCTCCAAGCTGGGAACAGCTGGATGCTACCCTCGACCGTCTCGACGATTACGATTGGATCGTGTTTTCCAGCGCCAACGGCGTACGATCCATCGCCGAGCGGCTGTGGACCACGGGCCGCGACATGCGGGCGTTCGGCAACGCGCGAATCGCGGCCATCGGCCCTGGCACCGCCGACCAGCTTCTGCTTTACCGCTTGCGAGCCGACGTCGTGCCGACCGAGTTCCGTGCCGAGGCGCTCGCCGCTTCACTTGCCGATCGCGCGGCCGGAAAGCGATTTTTACTGGTGCGAGCCAGCCGCGGAAGAGAAGTTTTGTCGGAATCGCTTCGCGCCGCGGGGGGCACGGTCGTTCAGCTCGTGGCCTACACGAGCACGGACGTGCCAGCTCCTCAGCCGGAGATTCAATCGGCGATGGAAACCGCCAGCATCGATTGGGTCACGGTGACTAGTTCGGCAATTGCCCGGGCGCTTGTCACCCACTTTGGCGACAAGCTCAATCGTTGCAAGCTCGCCAGCATCAGTCCCGTCACCAGTGCGACTCTGCGACATTGCGGCCATCCGCCGACCGTGGAGGCGGCGAAGTACACGATGTCGGGTCTTGTCGCCGCGATTCTTGAACATGAATCGCAAGTAAAGTAGGACGGATTTCCAATCCCCGGCACGATGGTCGATCATCGTGATCGGCACTGGCAAAACGGTAGCACGGATTTCCAATCCGTGACACGAGACTTCAACATTTCCGCGAGGTCCGATTCCACCGGCGTGCTGGCATTTCTTTCAGCAACGCACGCAGATTGGCCGACCTGTAAATTGGACTCAATCGGACATGCGTCAATTCAGGAAAACCGTAAAGCATGAGTTGCATGCTCCCGACGGCCGTTTTCACGCTCTCAATCGATCTGGAACTCGATCCGATGCGCCCCGGCCAAGACCAGCCGCGATCGCTCGAAGCGATGACCGACCACCTGGTGCGGCTTTTGAGCCACTATCAGATGTCAGCCACCTGGGCCGTGGCCGATCCAGCGATATCAGCGGCCACCGAGACGCTGCTAGCTGCGGAAGCCAGCCATGAGATTGCCATCTTGGGCGATCCAACGTGGGTAGGGCGCGAGGCCGGCCGGATGCGATTCGGCCGGGAGTTGGCTCGACGGGTCACCCGTGGCCGGGCAGCCGGGATTGCGATTTCAACTTTGGCCCTCCGGGGCGCCGAAGAGGCGGAACATCTGGACCTGCTTGTGAAGCACGAAATCTGTGTGGTGCGTGGCGGCAGCCGCGAACTACCGCGCGGTTGGTTCGCGCCGCCGGTCTTGAAGGCTCCTGCGCCCCTGCGATTCGGTCTCTACGACGTGCCCGCCTCAATGCGTTTGCCCGGCCAGAGTCGTTGGAAACTCGGTGGTGGCGGACGGCGACGAGCTCGGCGTTGTATCGATCACGCGATTGCCACACGTAGCGCATTTCACATTCAGCTGGACGCGTTGTCGCTTGCAGAGCGGGCTCCTTTGGCGGAACATGCGCTCGACCAGATTTTGCGGCATGTCGCTTTGCGCCAGCGTGAGGGCACTCTGCAGATTGCCACCTTGGCGACGCTGGCTGGCAAACTCGCGGGGGATCGCACGAAGACGCCGACCCGCTCAATTCTCCAGCCCGCCGCGTAGTTGAAGTTCCGGTGGGAGCCGGTGTCGGCCATGCCCGCCGCGGCGGGTACTAAATCGCTCACTTCTGCTCGCGAAACGACGACCAGCTCATGTATCCCAACATGCCGGCACAGGTGATGAAGACGCAGTCCATGAGCGGTTTGGCCTTTTGAAACGGCACCCCGATGGCAAGATCGGCGCCGAACAGCAACACGACAAGCAAGGCGACGATCATTCCCAGGATCGTTAACGCTTTCGGCATGAATTCTGTCCCTGCAGGCAGCAACGTAAATCCACCGCCAATTATAGTTGGGACAGTTGTGCTACGAAAGCATTGCGGCGCCCGAGCCGATTTGGTCTGCTTGAGCACATGAGCGACTCCGATGCAGATTGGATCGAATTTCGCGGACAGATGCCGGTGACGGGCAAATGGGCCTATTTTGACCACGCGGCCGTCTCGCCGCTGCCAAAACCTTCGGCCGATGCGCTGGCCGCTTGGGCGGAGGAAAACTCGCATGAAGGTGACACCGTCTGGCCCCAGTGGTGCAGACGGCGGGAGGAGGTTCGCTCGCTGGCCGCGCGGTTGATCAATGCCCAGCCGAGTGAGATCGCACTTGTGCATAGCACGACGGAAGGAATAAACCTTGTCGCCGAAGGGTTTCCCTGGAAGTCCGGTGACAACCTGGTGACCCTCGATAACGAGTTTCCGTCGAATCAATACCCGTGGTTGAATCAGGCCAGCCGCGGTGTCGAGACACGCCGCGTGCCCACCGATGCGGGGCGCGTTCAGCTTGACCGCTTGGCTGCCGCCTGCGACCCACGCACGCGACTCATCGCCGTGAGTTGGGTCGGGTATTTGAGCGGCTGGCGCCTCAACCTCGACGAGATTGCCGACCTGGCTCACTCGCGAGGAGTTCTGCTTTTTGTCGACGCCATTCAAGGCCTGGGAGTATTCCCCCTCGATGTGCGCCGCACAAAAATCGACTTTCTTGCGGCCGATGGCCACAAGTGGTTATTAGGGCCCGAAGGCGCTGGCGTGTTTTTTCTTCGCTCCGAGCACCTCGAATTGCTTCGGCCCGTCGGCGTTGGTTGGAACAGCGTGGCTCATGCCAGTGACTACAGTCGCATTGAACTCGAATTCAAAACCAGCGCCGCCCGCTACGAAGGCGGATCGCCCAATCTGCCTGGCGCCATGGCTCTCGGCCCATCACTCGAACTGCTGCTCCGTTTCGGCGCCCAACGGCTGGCCGTGCGGGTGCTCGAAAACGCTGATCGAGCATGTGAACGGCTGCGATCCATCGGCGCCATGATTCACAGTCCCCATGATGGTGATCATCGCTCGGGAATCGTGTCGTTCGCGATGCCGAACAAGGACTCGCTGGGATTAAGAAAGCATTGCTGGCAACACGGCGTAGCGCTTGCCCATCGCAGTGGCAAATTGCGGGTTAGCCCCCATGCCTCTCAGAACGAAGAGGACATCGAGCGGCTCATCGAGGTGCTCAAGTAGGACCGATTGAAAATCCGTCCTACCGCAGCAGCGGCAGCGTCGGCAGTTCGATGGTAAACTGCGTCCCCTTGCCCAACTGGCTTTGCACACGGATTCGGCCGCCGTGGCCTTCGATGATTTTTCGCGCCGTGGGCAAACCCAGGCCGGACCCCCCCGATTTGGTCGAGTAAAACGCTTCGAAAATGTGCGAAAGCGTTTCGTCGTCCATGCCCTCCCCCGTGTCGATCAATTCGATCGCCACCCCCACGCCGGCAGGCCGCGTTCGCACCACCAACTGGCCCCCATCCGGCATCGCCTGCTGCGCGTTGAGCAGCAAGTTCAAGAGCGCCCCGCGAAACGCTTCCTGGTCGATGACGACGCTGGGCAACTCGGCGTCAAAGTATCTGACGATCTCGATGCCGTACTCGGCTGCCGTGGGACGGAAGAATTCAAGGATCCGATCGATTTCTTCATTCAGGTCGCAGGGCTCCAACTGAAGTGTCTGAAGTTTGGCGAAATTGAGAAAATTATCCAGAAGGTTCTGAAGGCGCTGACACTCTCGTTGCATGAGGCTGATCTTCACCAGCGCGCGGCGATCGCGCGGGGAATCAGACTTCGCCAGGTCTTCGGCCAATAACTCCATATTGAGCCGAATTGTGGAAAGCGGATTTTTGATCTCATGCGCCAATCCGCCCGCTAATTTGGCGATTTCCGTGTACGCCGCCACCAGCCTGCGGTGGACCTCCTCAGGCGATGGCGATGCGGAATTCATGCAACCCCCGGAACCCCAGCCCCACTCCCGCGGCGGGGCGCGGCAAGACTGAAGTCAGGCCATCTCCCGCCCAGACCGACTTGCATCCCGGAGCGGGGGGCGGGTACGTGCGACCGTTACCCGCCGTCACGCGGCGTCATCTCGCGCATTGCCTGCTTGCGGCTGAGCTTGACGCGGTCCTGTTCGTCGATGGCGATGACCTTGACATGCAGTTCATCGCCGACCGAACAAATATCGTGGACGCTGTTGACGTACTCTTCGGCCAGTTCACTGATGTGGCAGAGACCGTCCTTACCGGGAATGATCTCCACGAAGGCGCCGAAGTCTTTGACACTGGTCACTCGGCCGTAGTAAATCCGGCCAACTTGAACAGTGGCGGTGAGAGCTTCCACGCGCGCAAGCGCCGCTTGTCCGGCTTCGCCGCTCGTGGCGGCAATCGTCACGGTACCATCGTCGTCGACTTCAATCGTAGCACCCGTCGATTCTTGAATGCCGCGAATGTTCTTCCCGCCCGGACCAATCAGCGCGCCGATCTTGTCCGGCGGAATGTGCGTCCGCAGCAGGCGTGGAGCAAACATCGAGATGTCGTCCTTAGGACGCGAAATCGTGCCCAGCATCTTCCGCAGGATCTCGATGCGCGCCTCGCGCGACTGCACGAGTGTGGCCCGAATGATTTCCTCGCTGATGCCGGCGATTTTCAGATCGAGTTGAATGCCGGTGATGCCGTTCTGCGTGCCGGCCACCTTGAAGTCCATGTCG
>SXHT01000355.1 GCA_005773095.1 Planctomycetaceae bacterium | reverse complement strand
TTTGCTCTGGATGGCATGCCTGGCCGGCAGATGGCCATCGACGCCGATCTGAACGCCGGCATCATCGACGAGCGCGACGCTCAACGCCGCCGCAGCGAGATCACCCAACAAGCGGATTTCTTCGGGGCGATGGACGGTGCCAGCAAGTTCGTTCGTGGCGATGCGATCGCTGGCATCGTGATCGCGATCATAAACATCGTGGGTGGATTAGTGATTGGGGTGGTGGACAGCGGCATGACCCTCGCCGAAGCCGGCAACATCTACACCAAGCTCACGATCGGCGACGGTCTGGTAAGTCAAATTCCCGCCTTCCTGATTTCCATCGCCGCTGGCTTGCTGGTTACGCGTTCCAGCAGTGAGATCAATCTTCCCAGTCAGTTTCTCACACAGCTCTTCTCCCGCCCCCAGGCCTTGGCGGTGACGGCTGGGTTCCTGGCGGTGCTGGTATTCACCAACCTGCCGACGGTGCCGCTGCTCGCAATCGGCGCTGGCTGCGCAGGACTGGCCCTGACACTGGCCGGCAAAGAAAAACGAGCCGATGCCGCAGCGGAAGCTCGGGCCACGGCCGCAGCCAAAAAGCTCCCCGAGGAGCGCGTGGAGGACTTTCTGGTCGTGGACCCGATGGAAGTCGAGATCGGCGTCGGCTTGATTCGTCTGGCCGACCCCAAGCGCGGCGGTGATTTGCTGGAACGCATTCAGCGCGTGCGGCAAAATGTGGCCGCCGACGTCGGCTTGATCATGCCAAAAGTCAGGATTCGCGATAATCTGCGCCTCGAACAGAATCAGTATCGCATCAAAATCGCCGACATTTCCGTGGCCGACGGCAGCCTGTTTCCGAACATGCTGCTGGCAATGGACTCCGGTCATACCACGGGCCGCGTGCATGGCATCGCTACCAAGGACCCGGCTTTTGGCACGGCAGCTCTGTGGATTGAGCCAGGTATGCGCGATCAGGCGGAGATGTTGGGCTACACGGTGGTTGAGCCGGTGAGCGTGCTGGCCACGCATTTGACGGAAATCGTCCGCAAGCACGCCGATGAGATTCTGACCCGTGACGCCACGAAGCATCTGATCGACGAGCTCAGGAAGACTTCGCCGACCGTCATCGATGAGTTGATCCCAAACCCGATGAAACTTGCCGAGGTTCAGCAAATCCTGCAAATGCTGCTCCGCGAGCAAGTGTCGATCCGACAGCTTGGGCCGATTCTGGAGACGCTCGGCGAATATGCGGGCCGCTCCAAGGACCCCGTGCTGCTCACGGAATACGTGCGGCACCGGTTGGCTCGAAGCATCTGCTCGCGGTACCGCGATAAACAGAACCGCTTGTTTGTGGTCACGCTCGAACCGGCGCTCGAAGACAGGATTCGTGCTGGCATCGAGCACAACGACCGTGGCCTGTTCATTCGGATGTCACCCCAAATGGTGGAGGTCATGGTGAAGCTGATCACCAAGGACCTGGAAAAGCTCACCATGGCCGGCCATCCGGCCGTGGTGCTCGTCAGTCCGCAAATTCGGGCGGGCCTCAAGCAGATAACGACCTCGCACCTGCCCCGCTTGGTGGTGCTTAGTTACAACGAAATCACACGCGACACACAGATCGAATCGATGGCGCTGGTCAGCGATGCGAACGTGGGCCCGGCTAAGAAGTAATCGCAGATCTCACAACAGAAATTAATCATGGACGTCAAGACCTTTCGCGCACGTACGATGCGCGAAGCTTTGTCGCTGGTAAGACAATCGCTTGGCCCCGACGCGGCCGTTTTGCACACGCGCGAAGTGCCTGGCGGGTTGTTGCGTCGGCTGCTGAGAAAGCCAGCCGTGGAAATTCGCGCCGCGCCTCCAATGGCATTGCCGCATCAGCTCGCGCGCCACGCTCGCGCCGGCAAGCGAGCTCGACTCAAGGCGTCGGATGTGCATGGCGTTGATCTGGAAAGCTTTGCGACCACCGGCGCCAGGACGCCAGGCTTCGACGAGCTTCGCGCGAAGCGGGTCGTGGAAGATGCCACGGGGCCATCGCCGACCCGCCGTGCGGATGCCCCGCCCGACCCCGCCCCCAGGTCCTCCAAGCAAACGTATTTGCCGGAATCGCTGTTTCGCGTTTTCACGGATCTGATCGAAGCCGAAATGCAGGAAGCATTGGCCCGGCAGTTGATGGAGCGGTTGCTCAATGATATCCCGACCGCCGACACGACAGACCCAACCGTGGTCAAGGCTCGGTTGGCACGGATGTTGGAAGAGGAGATTCGTGTCACGGGGCCGATCCATACGGTGCCTGGCCGACGTCGCCTGGTCGCACTGATCGGTCCCACCGGCGTCGGCAAGACCACCACCATCGCTAAGTTGGCAGCCCACTTTCGACTGAAGGAACGTAAACGCGTTGGTTTGATTACGGTCGACACGTTTCGGATCGCCGCCGTCGAACAACTCCGTGCCTACGCAGACATCATCGACCTGCCGATGGAGGTTGTTTCGAATCCCGCTGAAATGCGGCACGCGGTCTCGCGATTGTCGGACCTCGATTTAACTCTGATGGACACTGCCGGCCGCAGCCCGCGGGATGAAGTCAAACTGCAGGAACTGAAGGCCCTGTGCGCCGAGGCGGCGCCGGATGAAGTGCATCTCGTGCTCAGCGCCACCTGCGGAGCTGCCAACCTCGTCAGGCTGGCTGAACGCTTTGCCGACGTCGGCCCCACGGCGCTTCTGCTCACCAAGCTGGACGAAGCCCACGGACTGGGAAATCTACTGCCGCTCGTGCAAAGTTGCCAGCTACCGCTGAGCTACCTCACGAACGGCCAAAACGTACCCGACGACATCGAAGTCGCAGATGCCATGCGATTGTCCCGATGGATGATTGGAGTGGAGCAATAGGGCCGGTAACCACCAGCACTTAACCATGTCCCTCGATCAGGCTTACCGACTTCGTCAACTCGCCCGCGCCTCGGGGCCGCGCCGGGCTGATTCTCCGTGCGCGCTGCCAATGGTTGTCGTCAGCGGCGGCAAAGGGGGCGTGGGTACCAGCACAATCGCCATGCGATTGGCGACCGGCGCTGCGCGTCTTGGCAAACGCGTCCTGCTCGTGGAGGCCGATCTCAACCATGGAGGCGAAGCCAGGCAGGCCTGCGATGGCGGATCCCTTGCCGATTGCATCGCCGGCCGGCTCGCGGTGAGAGATGTTCTGGAAACGGGTCCCGACGGCATTTGGGTACTCCCCGCCGCTTGGGCGCCGCGGGATTTGACCGAATGCACCGCCACTGCGCAGGACCGGCTGATCGGCGAACTTCGTACGCTTCATACGCATGCCGATGTGCTGATGCTCGACGCAGGCAGTAGCCGCAATCACTTTGTGCGGCGGTTTTGGCAGGCGGCGAGCATCGTGCTGATGGTTACAACGCCCGATGCCGCGTCGGTGATGGAGACGTACGCCGCGATCAAAGTGCTGCTCGCAGGCGATACCTCGATTCCCGTCTACACGGTGGTCAACTTTGCTGTCGATGAAAGCAACGCGCAGGTCGTTCACGAGCGCGTGCGGGGCACCTGCAAACGCTTTCTTGGCCTGCGAACGGCGCCGCTGGGCGACGTGCCTGTCATCACAGATCGAGCACCGATCGTCGGCGAATCTGCCTTCAACGCGCTGGCAGGCTCTTTGTGCGAGGAACTTGGCCTCGAGGCTGCCCGCCCAAGAACTCGGCTCGCGGCCTGATGGCTTGCATGCACAACAAAAAAAACCAATGGATCAGTCGAAATCCCCTCAACTCTCCTGCCTTGGTCGGCCGATAACACGCGAGCCATATGCTCTGCGGGGACCTGGTAAAGTCTGCCGGTCGCGTAGAGTTGGTGGCTGCCGGCGGAGATCGATTGCATGGGACGAACCTACGCTGGCGTTCTCGGAACAATCGCGTTTACAACGACTGTCGCGCGCGGGCTGTTTCACGGCGGCGGATTTCAGACGACCCTGACCGCGGCGGTTGCCTGCCTGATTGCCTTCGCGGCGATCGGCGCAATTGCCGGCGAACTGGCGGGTTGGATTGTGGCAGACTCGATTCGGTCGAATCTGTTCGAAGAGGCAAACGCCAAACCGATGAAATCAGAAAGTTAATCAGCACGAAAACAAGCGGACGCATGGCAGCGAACGCTGGAATACCGCACGGAGGATTGCATGGCAATGATGACGACATCGACTCTTACGGCCGACGATGTCACGCAACTCTGGTTGGCGTTCAAGGCCAACCAGGAAGATCAAGATCTTCGCAACCGGTTGGTCGAGCAGTACCTACCGCTGGTCAAGTACAACGGCGAACGCATCTGGTCGCGATTGCCCGAGGGCGTGGAGTTGGACGATCTCGTCTCCGCCGGCGTGTTTGGGCTGATGGACGCAATCGATGCCTTTGATTTGAGCCGCGGCGTGAAATTTGAAACCTACTGCGTACCCCGTATTCGCGGAGCCATGCTCGACGAGCTGCGGACGATGGACTGGGTACCACGTCTGGTGCGATCGAAAGCCAGCAAGCTCAACGAGGCGCTCAAGACGCTCGAAGCCCGGCTAGGCCGAGCTCCGAATGAATCGGAGCTGGCCGGCCACATGGAGCTGCCGCAGGCCGAGATGGAAAAGATGCTGCTGGAGGCCAACGCCGTCAACCTGATCAGCCTCAATAAGAAATGGTACGAAACCGACAGCTACAAGGATGTCCGCGAAATCGACATCCTTGAAG
>SXHT01000354.1 GCA_005773095.1 Planctomycetaceae bacterium | reverse complement strand
GTGATGCGCGAGGATCGTCCGATCACCGACCTGCTGGATGCCGACTTCAGCTTCCTGAATGAGCGACTTGCGAAACACTATGGCATCGAGGGCGTGCAGGGGGATGAGTTTCGTCGAGTCACCGTTTCGCGCGAAACGCGCGGCGGCATTCTGACCCATGCCAGCGTGCTGACGCTGACTTCCAATCCGACCCGCACCTCGCCCGTCAAGCGCGGCAAGTGGGTGCTGGAAAACCTGCTTGGCACACCCCCTCCACCCCCGCCGCCGGGCGTGCCGCAGTTAGCGGATGAAAGGCAGGGCGCGTTGGTTGGTACGCTGCGTGAACGTATGGAACAGCACCGCTCGGACAGCGCGTGCGGCGTCTGCCATGACCGAATTGATCCCCTCGGCTTTGGCCTGGAGAACTACGACGCCATAGGCCGCTGGCGCAGCAGCGACGGCGATGGCGCGATCGACGCCACCGGTACTTTGCCCGACGGCAGCTCGTTCCATGGTCCGGGCGAGTTGAAAAAGCTGCTGGTCGCTCGTACGGACGAGTTCGCCCGATGCTTCGTCGAAAAGATGCTGACGTATGGCCTGGGCCGTGGTCTGGCCCGCGAGGACCGGCGCGCCGTGGACAAGATTGTTGACCTCGCCGGAATTCAGAATTACAAATTCAGGGAAGTGGTCCTGGCGATTGTTGAGAGCCAACCATTCCTCGAACGCTCCACAAAGGAAATTCCTTGACTCACCTGCTTTCCCGGCGAACCCTTTTGCGCGGCATGGGTGCCAGCTTGGCGCTGCCGCTCTTGGACGCGATGGTTCCCTCGGTGCTGTTGGCGAACGGGAGCCTAAAACGCGCGCCGAACCGGATGGCCTTCCTGTACGTTCCCAACGGCATGCATATGCAGGACTTTACGCCGAAGGCGGACGGCAGCGACTACGAGATTCCCTGGATTCTCGAACCGTTGGCTGAATTCCGGGAAAACATCATGGTGATCAGCGGCCTGGCGCAAGACGGTGGCCGCGCCCATCAGGATGGCCCCGGAGATCATGCCCGGGCGCTGGCATCTTTTCTCACGGGTACGCATCCACGGAAGACCGATGGCGCCGACATTCGCGCCGGTATCTCGGTCGATCAAGTCGCAGCCGCCAAGGTAGGCCGGCAGACAAGATTTCCATCGCTCGAACTCGGCTGTGAACAAGGTGCGCAAGCCGGCAACTGCGACTCGGGTTATAGCTGCGCATATTCAACCAACATCTCCTGGCGGGGCGAGACCACCCCGGCCATTAAGGAAGTCGATCCGCGATTGGTCTTCGAGCGGCTGTTCGGTGGGGAAGCTAGTAAGTCCCCAGAAAATCAGACCCGGCACGACCGCCACACGAAAAGCATCCTGGATTTGGTGCTGGATGATGCCAATCGTTTGCGCGGCACATTGGGCGCGAAAGACAAAATGAAACTCGATGAGTACCTGACCAGCGTGCGCGAGATCGAGCGGCGGATTACACGCGGCGATGACACCGCCGCGCCTCGCCCCAACAATCTGGCCAGGCCCACGGGTATTCCGGGTGAGTATGGCGCGCACATTCGATTAATGTGCGATTTGATGGCGCTGGCGTTCGAAGCCGATCTGACGCGCGTCTGCACCTTCGTGCTGGCCGATGAAGGCAGCAACCGCAGTTACCCATGTATCGAGGTGCCCGAAGGGCATCATGAACTTTCGCACCACGGCGGCGACCCAGACAAGCAGGCAAAAATCCGCAAGATCAATCGCTTCCATGTGGAGCAACTCGGCTATTTCCTCGGTAAGCTGAAGTCGATCCAAGAAGGCGAACATTCACTGCTCGACAATAGCATGGTGTTCTACGGCAGCGGCATCGGCGACGGCAACCGCCACAACCACGACCATCTGCCCGTGCTATTGGCGGGTTCCGCCGGCGGTAGCATCAAGACGGGGCGTCACCTGAACCTGGGCAAGGAGACCCCCATGAACAACCTGTTCCTCTCCATGCTCGATCGCGTCGATTCGCCGTGCGAAAACCTCGGCGACAGCACGGGCCGGCTGCGCGAGATCGACACCTAGGGCGGGGTGAACGCCGGCCGGCGACAGAACGAGTAGAGCCTACGCGCCGCCGCGTGTTGTTTTCCAGATGGGGTCGTCGGCGCTGTCGCTCGGCGACTCAAACCAGCGAGTCATACAGGTCTTCTGCTGCGTGTAAAACTGAATGCCCTCGACGCCCTGAATGTGCAAGTCGCCAAAGAAACTGCGGTTCCAACCGGTGAACGAGAACCACGCCATCGGCGCCGGCACGCCCACGTTGATGCCGATCATGCCCGCGCCAAAGTGGCGGCGAAACTGCCGGGCCGCATAGCCGCTACGCGTGAAAATCGACGCTCCGTTGCCGTATTCACAACTCCGGCCAATCAACAGCGCATGATCCAGATCGTCCGCACGGACGACCGATAGCACGGGGCCGAACACTTCCTCCTTCGCCAATCGCATCGTCGGGGCGACTCGATCGACCACGCTCGGGCCCAACAGAAAACCATCGCCGGAAATCACGGCTTTGCGGCCGTCGAGTGCCACCTCGGCCCCTTCGCTCCTGGCAACATCAAGATACGATGCCACGCGGTCCCGATGTTGCCGGCTCACCAGCGGACCCATGTCCACATCGGCGCCCTCATCGGTCGGTCCCACGCGCATCGAAGAGCCCGCCTTGACCAGTCCCTCCACCACATCATCGGCAATGCGACCCACCGGCACGGCGACACTACCCGCCATGCAGCGCTCGCCGGCACATCCAAAAGCGCTCGCTTGCACCGCGGTGACGGACAAATCAAGATCGGCGTCTGGCATGATGATCAGATGGTTCTTCGCACCGCCGGCCGCTTGCACGCGCTTGCCGTGGGCCGTGCCCGTTTCGTAGACGTGCTTCGCCACGCCGCTGCTGCCGACGAACGAGATCGCTCGCACGAGCGGGTGCGTCAGTAGTCTATCGACGCACGGCTTGTCGCCATGCACGATATTGAGCACGCCGGTGGGTAACCCGGCTTCGATCAGCAACTCACCCAGCCGATTGCTGGACAGGGGCACCTTTTCCGATGGCTTGAGCACGAACGTGTTGCCGCATGTTATCGCAATGGGAAACATCCATAGCGGCACCATGAATGGAAAATTAAACGGCACGATGCCGGCGCACACGCCCACCGGATGCCTGCTCGTTTCGGCATCCACATTCGTGGCGATGTTCTCTAAGCATTGTCCCATGATCAGGCTGGGAATGCCGCACGCGAACTCGACGAGTTCGATGCCACGCTGCACTTCGGCCCGCGCTTCGGTAATCGTCTTGCCATGTTCGCGCGTGACCAGCGCTGAGAGTTCCTCAAAGTGCGACTGTAACATTTCGCGATAACGGAACATCACCCGGGCGCGTTCCACCACGGGCGGAGCGCGGCGGCCGCGGCTTGGATGGCCCTGTCCACTTCCTCGGGCGGGCACAGCGGCACGCGGCCGATCACGCGGCCGACTGATGGATTAAAGACGTCGCCCCAACGGTCGGCCTGGGAGGTTTCCCAACGACCATTGATAAGCAATTTGACGTCGGCGACTTTGGGGGCAGTTGCAGTTGCGGTCGACATGACAAATCAAAGGGGGGCAGGACTCGTTGATTGGTTATGGCTTCGGGTATCGTACCTGGGGGCGGCCTTGGGGACGAAGCGACGATTCCACCCGCTTCGCAGTTGATTCTACCCATCCCGATGGCCAAGGGGACTCCCCGGTTCGGCCGATTGTGGAACTTGCTCGATTTTCATTTCCGTCAGAGCCCAGGATCGCGCAGCGCACCCTGGCGTGGAATAGGCAGTAGCCCGGAAGCCTGAGTATTACCCACATCTTTTTTGGGCGTCAGCGCCTCGGGCGAGGAGCATCAGCTTTTCAAAGCCGCGCCACAGGGTGATCCAGCCGGGGTCCCCGTCACATTTGCGGCCGAGATGTCCGCCCAGCCCGGCGATCGCGCGCAAGAATTCGCGGAGGGTCATCTTGGGGTTGGCCGGTTTCTTGCGGGCGATTTGCACCAACATCACCCACTGGGCCGGAGCCACATCGACCGCCGGGCGATTCGGCGTTTCGCGGGCGGCCGTTTTCAGTTGCATCAATCGGACCGCGACCACGGACAACAAGCCGGTCACGCGTTCCAGACGTTCGGCCGTTTCGTAGGAGCGTCGTTCCACGCCACAGCCGGTCTTGAGCGCCTTGTGATAATCCTCGATCGTGGGCCTGCGTTCGTACCATGCAATGACGGTGCTGGCATTGGCGACGGTCGTCACCGGCTCGAAGGTGTAGAGCACCCAACGAAGCGGCGTCACGCCCGTCGGTGGCTCGGTTTCACGCAGTTCGACGACCCACAGTCGTAGCGGCTCTTCCGGACGATGGTCGCGCAGCCACGGCGTCACCACCTGCGGCAACGGCATCCGGACTTCCGCGAAACGCAGTTCCAGTAGGGCAGTTCGTGCGGGCTGGTCGCCTTTTGCCGAAACCTCCAGGGACCGCGTCTCGCAACTCGGCAGTTCGTTCAGCAACGCGTCGAGTCGCACCCGCCGACCGTCGGGCGTCAGCAGCCAGCGATTCAACCGTGCCGCGCGAATCACGCAACTGTTTCCCTGGGCCTGGATCCGGCAGAAGACCTCGAAGTCGACCGCGCCACGATCATCGACATGCACCCACTTCACGTCCGCCGGCGCGGGGCCGACGTGATCCACCAGTTCTCCCCAGACGACCGATTCCCGATCCGCCGCCCGCCGCCGCGTATTCTTCGCCGCGCGGCGATTGGGCTTCGGCTTGCGGTGAAAGAGCTTCTGTCCCGCCAGGCCATCGACGCGACCGTCCGCCGCGTCCACCATCAATGCCGAATGCAAAAAGAACCCACGACCGAAACCATTCCCCGTCGGCCCCAATCCCGTCACGCGGCGGGAATACCCGAAGTCGACTTCTGTCGTGTCATTGATCAGCAGCTTCACGTCGCCAGGCCGACACGAGGCGCGCGTCTGCTGGCAGTGCGGCCGGATGATCTCGTCGAACGTCACCTCGTCTTGATCGAACAAGCGATACGCCGCTTTGCAATCTCCCCACGACTCGGTCTGCTCGGGCGTGCTGCCATCCGGCCGCGCCGCCGCTTGCACCGCCAGCTTGACCAGCCGTTTCGTCCGCCGCACATCCCCGAGTTCACATTCGCCGAACGTTGCCTGAGCCCACTCCCTCGTTTCCAAAATCACCATTCCGCCGACCCTCCGTGTACGCAGCGCGGTGCCGATCGCAGCCACCGCCCCCCTTTCGCGACGACACCGGCTTCGACCGTCCTTGAAGCCCTGCGGCGAACATCCCCCTCGCCGCGTCACGTCTCTGACCTACGCAAGCAAATCCCTCGCCAACGGACGGCTCTGCAAATGCCCAGCGGCGGCGTCAAGTTCAGTCGCCATCACTCCGAGGGACTTCAGAGCGGTAAGTTCTTCGACCCGACGATTGGGCTGGTGCGATTTGATGATCTGCAAGGCCACCCGCTGGGGGCGATTTTCAATTATTGCTGTCATCCGGCCACGATGATCCTGGACAAATGGATTTCGCCCGACTGGGTCGGCACGGCCCGCCGCCTCATCGAGGATGCGCTCGGCGGCGCGCCGGCCATGTTCGTGCAGGGTATGTGCGGCGACGTGAATTGCTACCACATCTTCGGCACGCCGCAGCAGGCCAAACGCACCGGCGAAAAGCTGGGGCGAGCGGCGGTCAAGGCGTTGCCCCACTTGACGCCACTCCGCGGCGCGCCGCTGCGGTATCAATGGGAAACGATTGAACTGTCCTGTCGGCCGATGTATACGCGGCACGAATCGGAAGACGCCATCGCTGCCCGCCGGGCATTTATCGACGAGCTGCAACACGACCCCGTCGCCTGCTGGTTCTGCGGCATCAACGTACCCGAGTTCTTCTCCGTGGAGCAGAAGATCGCGTTTGTAAACGTGCAAATTGAATATTCAGAAGAGGGCCTGCGGATGCTGCAAGCCGGCGACTCGCCGCGGATGACGCTTCCCATCACGCTCGGCGCGCTGCGCATCGGCGACCTAGCTGCCTTTATGTCTCCGGGCGAAAACTTCACCGCCACCGGCCGCGATATCCGCCAACGATCGCCCTTCGCGCACACGCTGATCTGTGGCGACACCAACGGTTTGTTGGGCTATATCGGCGACGACGCCGAAATCGACCGCGGGGGCTACGAAACCGACTCGTACTGGAAGATGATTTACCACGATGGTTTTCGTTTGGCGCCAGCCAAGGGATCCGTTTCGCGTATTTGAGACTGCTCGCGGAGGCTGTTCTCAAATGTCAAGATGGATGCAGTACGGTAGCCTCCCTCGCTAAAACAAGCGTCCTCCGCGACACTGGTAATTCTCGACCAAAGTGCAGGAATTCGACCCACCGACGAATGCAGGAGAAAAATAGTATCAGACCGGCGCGGTCCACGATTACATTGACGTCGTCAGCCCTAGGCGTCCTACTGGCTGCTTCGCGACCCTTCGCTGATTCACCGATGTCCGGCGCACCTAGCTGGCCGACCGGATCGCACTGGACAAGCCGACCGGGCCCTCAAGGTCTGAAGACCGCTATCTGGATCGCTGTTCGATATTTCAGTCGTGCCTAACTGGACAAACACCAACCCCATCCGTGGAGACTCGAAATGTTCCGCAAGTACTTCGTTTTTCGTAGCGATAATCGTGCAAAATTAGCGGCGCTTATGTGTCGGACTTACCCACTCGCACTCTTGGCGGGGGCATTGGTCTGGCAGCTGCCGGAGGCGCGGGGGGACGAAACCAGGCTAACGGTAGGCAACCCGATAATCCTGCCTGAACGCCTGCCAGTCGTCCGCAGTGGGGTCGGCACTCCACATGATTACAAACCGTGCATTGCAAAACTGCCGTCGGGGGAACTGCTGATTGTGGCGTTTCGCGGGCATGGTCTTGCGGACGGAAAAATTCGCGAAGACGAAAGCCTGTTCCGCTCCCTCGACGAGGGCAATACTTGGTCCGATGCGGAAACATTGTCGCTTCCCGGACGAGAGCCCTACTTCTCGATGGCGCGGGACGGCACCCTGTTCATGACTGCCCACCTGACGGAAACAGACATACGCAACAGGCACGGGTACCTTCACAGCTACCTGCATCGCTCGAACGATGGCGGACACACGTGGGATTCGACACCCCTTTTGGCCACAGACGTGCCCGGCGCGCCCGCGAGTGCCTGGACTCATACGAGCCGCAACGTGCTGGAACTGAGCAACGGAGACCTAATCCTGGGTGTTTCAACACCCGGTGGAAATGACTTTCTCTGGCGATCTACCGACGGCGGTAAGACCTGGGACCGTTCGTTGAAGTGTGTCTTCGAAGGTATAGACCCCCAAAAACTCTGGTGGCCTTTTATGGCAGAAACTGTGTTCTGGCAGGCGCGAAACGGTGATTTGTTGGGCATTTTTCGCGTCGATCCTAAATTGGTCCCACCGCTGCCTGATACTGAAACTCCCGAGGCCAAGACTGATCAATCAGAACGCCTCATCGTCCTTCGATCCCGCGATGGCGGTGAGCATTGGACACTCGACAAGCCGTTGGGTAGTTACTACGGCGAAATGTATCCGGCCATTTTACGGTTGGCCGATGGCCGCCTGCTGCTGACCTTCACCGTCCGCGCGGAACGCACGCCGCTCGGCGTTCATGCGGTTCTCGGGAAGGAAACTGGCGATGGTTTTGAATTCGATTTTCACAATGATCGAATTGTGATCGACGCCAAAACACCCACCGAGCTGAGCAGTGGCGGCGGCTTCGGTCCGACAGTACAATTGTCCGACGGCAGCTTGGTGACGGCGTACTCATATCGTGGCGAGGATAGTGCAACGCACCTGGAAGTTGCCCGCTGGCGTCTCAATCAGTGACCAGAGGACTGTAATCTAATTTCAACAAAAATAACGTGTTCGAAGGAGGGACGATGTCTAAATAGACTTGCGCGATCCTGGGAGGAATAGATAGAAGAGGAACTCTCAAGCACTTACGTTGTGTTCCCAAGCACACGAGTGAAAGGAGTTCCTCATGAAAGTTCAGCAGAAAGTGGTGCGTGGATGGCAGCGACTTTCCCGTCGCGAACGGCGCGTGATGCGCTCACGCTGCAAACTGGCGTCCTGTGCGGTGATGCGATGTCGTTGCAAAATCATCGTCGGTCTCGTGCAAGGCAAGTCGCCCACGCATTTGGTCTCGGGCGGCCTCTGCTCCGAGTCGCAAGTGTACCGCGTGGCCCAACGTTTTGTCGAGCAAGGACTGTCGGGCATGGCGGACTACCGCGAGGACAATGGCGACCAGAAGATCAGCGAGGTCTACGAAGCGGAATTGCTCAGCATCCTGACAGGTTCGCCGCGCGACTACGGCTACTTGCGAACGACCTGGACCCAAGAGTTGTTGGTCCGCGTGTTAGCTCAGCGCACCGGCATTCGCGTCAGCACAACAACGATCTGTCGGTTGCTCAAGCGGCACCGAGTGCGTTTGGGCCGGCCCAAGCCGATCGTGGGCTGTCCGTGGCCCAAGGCCCGTCGGCTGCGGCGTTTGCGGCAGATTCGAAGCTGGTGGAGCTTCGTCGTCGTGGCGAGGTGGTGGTGTACGTGGACGAAGTCGACATCCACTTGAATCCCAAGATCGGTCCCGACTGGATGTTGTGCGGGCAGCAAAAGCAGGTACTCACTCCAGGCAAGAACGAGAAACGTTACTTGGCCGGCGCGCTAGACGCGCGCACGGGAAGGCTGACTTGGGTCGAAGCCGAGCGCAAGACCAGCGATTTATTCATCCTCCTGTTGTGGCGACTTGTGAAGGAGTATTCGCAGGCCAAGTGCATTCATGTGATCTTGGACAACTACAAGATTCATCACAGCCAGCGGACGCAACTGGCGCTGGCGACAGCAGGTGGACGGATTCGACTGCACTTCCTACCGCCTTACTGTCCGGACCACAACCGAATCGAGCGGCTCTGGAAAGACCTGCACGACAACGTCACCCGCAACCATTGCTGCCGGAATATGAAACAGCTGATGGCCGAGGTCTACACATACCTCCGCAATCGCAACCGATACGGGCGACACGAGTACGTCCGACGTCGAACTACCTGAATCAAAGGCTCCCAAAATTACGCAAGGCTATTTAGCACGCCACGCAAGAGGCGCTGTATGCAACGGTCACTCCGGAACAGCTCGAATCCCTGTTGCCGGATCGCTGGCTTCCAGCGCATCCCGATGCCTACCTCGAACAACGAGTGCAAGAGTCCCACGCCGCACGCCGCGCCAAGCTCGCCAAATGCTGACCGGCCTCACGCCACTCGTCAACCAACCGACCAGTCTCACTCGGACTGCGCTATCTCAGCGCCTGGGTCTGCCCCAGCGCGCCGCTGCGCCACTGCCAGCGTCGGCCGCCGCATGCTAGCACGATACGCGTTGGATGCAACGGTCACTTTGCTGCGGCCTGTCCGGGTTCGATTGGTGGGTGCGATTGCACCTCTCTGACGGCGACTGCACAATGAGCGGCTTCTCTGGCGCGCCCGTCCAAAGGCGCGGAATAGCCCCATGGAGCAGATGGATGGCCGGCCTGATCGGCATTTTTGTTTCGCTGCTGCTATTGATGTGGCTCGCCTACCGAGGTGCGAGCGTGATCGTGCTTGCGCCGCTGCTGGCGCTGCTCGCGGCCGCCATGGCTGGCGATGTGCCACTGTTGGCGACCTATACCCAGGTATTCATGCCGAAAATGGCGGGCTTCGTCGCGCAATACTTCCCGCTCTTCCTCCTGGGGGCGCTGTTCGGCAAAGTGATGGAAGATTCAGGCTCCGCCGCGGTGATTGCGCGAAGGATTGCCCGCGGCGTTGGCGGGCGCCATGCCGCCGTGGCGGTAGTGCTATGCTGCGCGGTGCTGACGTATGGCGGCGTATCATTATTCGTCGTCGTGTTTGCGATCTATCCGGTGGCAGGTGCCCTCTTTCGCGAAGCTGCCCTGCCGAAGAGGCTCATTCCGGCGTCGATTGCACTGGGTTCATTCACTTTTACCATGAGCTGTCTGCCAGGCTCGGTGCAAATCCAGAATCTGATCCCAATGCCTTATTTTCAGACAACGGCATTCGCGGCTCCCGGGTTGGGAATGATCGGCGCAGCGCTGATGTTCACCATCGGCATTGCTTGGCTGTACGGCCGAGCGCGGTCGGCCGCGCGTGCCGGCGAAGGGTATGGTGCTGAACCAAATAGCGGGCAGTTTCACAAAGATTCCGCGGAAGCAACCGTGCGGCGGCCGTCGTTATTGGCCGCGGTGGCGCCGCTGCTATGCGTCATCGCCGGCAATTATGTTATCGCGGAGTTTTGGATGCCCGAGTGGCACACCAGCTACTTGGCCGAGGCGAGGTTCGGCGCGACCGAATTGGCAAAGGTACGGGGAACATGGTCGTCGATCATGGCGCTGGCCGCGGCCGTGGTGCTGGCTGCAGTTCTGAATTTTCGCTCACTGGCAAAGCTGAACGAATCACTGACGCGGGGAGCGATGGGCTCGCTGCTCCCGATCTTCAACACGGCTTCCGAGGTCGGCTACGGCGCCACGATCGCCTCGCTGCCCGCCTTTGCGCTGGTTCGCAGCGCACTCGTCAACTTCGTTCCTCACAATCCGCTGGTCTCGGCGGCCACGGCGGTCACCGTGCTGGCAGGGATCACCGGCTCGGCGTCGGGCGGGCTGGCAATTGCGCTCGAAGCGATGGGACAAACCTATTATCAACGCGCGATAGAGATGGGAATCAGCCCGGAACTGATACACCGAGTTGCTTCGATGGCTTCGGGCGGGCTCGACACGCTGCCCCACAACGGCGCTGTGATTACGCTGCTCACCATTTGTGGGCTGACGCACCGGCAGTCGTATTTCGATATCGCCTTCGTCTCGGTGGTCACCCCGCTGATCGCCACGGCCTGCGTCATTTTTCTGGGGACGGTGTTCGGTACGTTCTAACCGGAAAACAAATTAGAACAGCTTATACAAACCGTTCTGACCACTCTCTG
>SXHT01000353.1 GCA_005773095.1 Planctomycetaceae bacterium | reverse complement strand
GTGTGGCCCAGCAGCGGTATTCGGCAGCCAACGACCGCATCGATCGCCGGTTTGAGTTCCATCACGCGGGCGAACAAGGGAATGTCTTCCAAGGGGGTCGCCAGGTCGGCGTCCCAGTAGCCGATGTAATCCGGCCGCGACTCAAGCGCGCGCAGACAACCTTGCCGCACCGCTTCCGCCTTACCCGAGTTCTGTTTGAGATGCAGCACACTAAACCGCCGCGGATTGCGCGCCTGGAGACCTTCGAGCAGTTCGCGGGTGGCGTCGCGGCTTCCATCGTTCACAAGCAAGACGTCGACGCCCTGCGCGCGCGCGGCGAATTGCTCGAAACGGCGCACGTCGAGACGCTGCTCTTCGTTGTAGCAAGGCACCACCACCATGCTGTGGGACATAGCGGGAGAGTAGCGGCGCGCGTCGACTTGGGGCAAG
This sequence comes from Planctomycetaceae bacterium, assembly GCA_005773095.1. Classification (GTDB taxonomy): domain Bacteria; phylum Planctomycetota; class Planctomycetia; order Pirellulales; family PALSA-1355; genus SXHT01. Next base: position 3,899 of record SXHT01000353.1, on the reverse strand, counting down.
AGCGATTTGCCGTGCTATTTCTTCGGGAGAGCCCCCGCCGCTAATGGGTGCTATCGCGCCCGGCTTCGTCGTTGTTGTCCATCTCTTCGATGTACCGCCGTAATCGTTCCAGCTCGTCTTGAACGTAACGCAGCTTGAGCATGTTTTGCACGCGCTTGAGCAGTTCCAGCTTATTGACAGGCTTGGATAAGAAATCGTCGGTGCCCGCATCGACGGCTCGTTCAATGTCGCCGAGCTCGTTGAGGGCGGTGACCATAAGCACCATGATGTGCTTGGTCGCCGGGTCCTGGCGCAACTTTGTGCAGACCTCGAAGCCGCTGAGTTTGGGCATCATGACGTCGAGCAGGATCAGGTCGGGTTGAAAGCTTGCGACCTTGTCGAGCGTGTCGCGGCCATCGACGGCAACCGCTATTTCGCAATCGACGTCCGCCAGATAAGCTTCGAGCAACTCCACGTTCGGGACGTTATCGTCGGCGATCAGAATGCGGCTCTTTCGAGGTTTTGCGGCCATCGTCGTCCCTCAATTCACTTCGTCCACTTCCGCAAGCGCCGCGGCGGGCACTGGGAATTGATCGCACATGTCGAAGACATCGGCCCGCAACCGCTGGTGCAGTTCACCGTCTTCTGGAGATTTGAGCGTTTGCACAATCCACTCGGCGATTTTCTGCATCTGCGTTGGACCCATACCTCGGGACGTGAGCGCGGGCGTACCGATGCGGATCCCCGACGGATCCATGGGCTTGCGTTCGTCGTAGGGGATCATGTTCTTGTTGACGGTGATGCCGGCCGCTCCCAACGCTGCTTCGGCCACTCTTCCACCGATGCCGAAGGTTGTCACGTCGACGAGCATGAGGTGGTTCTCGGTGCCGCCGCTGACCAGCCGCAGGCCGCCTTTTAAGAGCGCTTCGGCCAATGTTCTGGCATTCTCCACGACAGCTTGGATGTAGACCTTGAAACCGGGCTTGAGAGCCTCGCCAAAGCAGACCGCTTTGCCCGCGATCACGTGCATCAAAGGGCCGCCCTGGATGCCTGGAAACAGGCTGCGGTCAAGGTCCTTGGCATGCTCCGCCTTGCAAATACTTATGCCGCCGCGCGGGCCGCGAAGAGTTTTATGCGTCGTGCTAGTGACATAATCCGCCACCGGCACGGGATTGTGGTGCAGTCCGGCAGCGACCAGACCCGCGTAGTGGGCCATGTCCACGAACAGCTTTGCACCCACGTCGCGCGCAATTTCCGCAAACTTGTCGTGAGGTATCTCGCGTGGATAGGCGCTAGCGCCGGCAACGATCAGCTTGGGCTTGTGTTCGCGGGCCAACCGTGAGACCTGATCGAAGTCGATGCGGTGCGTGTCCTTGGTGACGCCGTAGCTGACGAAGTGGTAAAGCATGCCCGAAATATTCAACTTCATGCCGTGCGTCAGGTGGCCACCCATTGCCAGGTCCAGGCCGAGCACCGTGTCTCCGGGTTGAATGGCCGCCAGGTACACGGCCATGTTCGCCTGCGAGCCCGAATGGGGTTGTACATTGACGTGCTCCGCGCCGAAAAGCTGTTTGGCGCGGTCGCGGGCCAGGTTTTCGACCACGTCCACGTGTTCACAACCGCCGTAGTAGCGACGGCCGGGGTAACCTTCGGCGTATTTGTTGGTAAGTACGCTCCCCACCGCCTGCATCACGGCAGGGCTGACGTAGTTTTCGCTGGCGATCATTTCCAGACCGTCGTGCTGTCGCTCGATTTCATCGGCGACGGCGGCCCAGACTTCGGAGTCTTCTTCGGCTAGAAAGTTGGTCATCGGCTGGACGGATTCGTTGCAAGGGATGATGCAACATTGTCGATAGTTGGCCGCGAGGCGTCAACCGGTGGAAGTTCCGGCTTCCAGCGGCGCGATCATTGCAAAGTGCCCGCGGAAGCGGGAACTCCAGCGAGAGGGTCAATCCGATAGCCGGGTGACGGTGACGCTCAACTGGCCGGCGTTATCGGCGAGCTCCCCGGGCGCGTCGTTGATGCGCAAATACAGCGTGCCCGATACAGGCGATCGTAACGTTGTGCCCAGCCCCACCGCTTGCGGTTTTGCGAGTGGCGTTTGATCTAGTGCAGCATCGAAATCGTGGGGCCGAATCGCGCACAGCAAGAGTCCCAGGGGCCTTCCGTTCCAATAGCGAATCGTCACGCCGTTGGGCTCGCTGATCCACGGCGTGGGCTTGCCCGCAAGCTGAAAACGTCCCGCGGCGCTGATCGCGTAGCGGCGGCCCGGCTCGAGAGCAATTCCGCTCGACTGCCAACCCCGATCGGCTGAAATTTCCACCGTCGCACCTGCCGCTGGCAACGGTTCTCCCCGTGCCCATTCGATGCGCGACCGTGCGAAGTCGTAGCCATAGTCAAGATTGGCAAGATAGACTTGCCACTCCTCGGCGAGCACGGCTTGATCTTGCTGGAAGCGCCGGGCGAACTGTCGCATAAAATCCCCTTTGGCAATCGACCGCGACAGCTCGCGGAAGCGTTGGCGGTAGCGGGGGTGTCCGTCGAGAAATGCCGCCGCGGTCCAGCACCAACCGTAGGGCTCGTTCTCGCGATGCGCGGTGTCGCCGTAGGCTGCCACATCGCTCAGGCTGAGCGTGCGTCCCTCGGCCATGGCCTGGCGCACCATTTCGATGCGACCCAGCCTGGGAACTTCCTTGGCGTTCCGAGGAAAGTGGTTGACCGTCAGCTTGCCGTCGATCCACTCGTGGGTCGCCAGCAGTTCGGCCATGCCTTCGGCGTACCAGGGAGGTCCCGACCCGCCGAGGATCGTGTTCATGAAGCAATGCACGCCTTCGTGCAACAACAGGTGCCGGCGATAGTAGGGGCTCGTCTGGTCGTACAGCCAGAGTTCCCGCCCTTGTGAATAGCCGCTCTTGAAGTCCCATAGATTGGCAGGCATCATTCCTGCCGCAACGAACCGATCACGCGAAGCCGGCGATCGCAGGAGAATGCCTTTGGGTCGCCAGTTGGCGCAATCCTTGGGATCGATTTTGAAATACTTGCACCACTGCTCAAACGCGGAATCAAAAACGGCGGGAAGGGAATCGACGTCCGGATTGCCTGGCACGTCGGTCCGCAATACGATGTGCTGACCGGCCAGCGTGCGGAACTCGGCCGCCCCCAGCGGTGAAGCCGTTAGCAACAGAATGGGAATGATTCGCAGCATCCCATTGATTGTAATCGAATGAGACCTGTGGGACTTGCACTCGTCGCGCTAGCATGGGGGGGCTGCTGGTCGGCGTCTGGCCCTGAGGTGGTCGTTTACACGGCGCTTGACGCTGAATTCTCGCAGCCGATTCTGGACGATTTTCAGCGAAACAGCCGGATTACCGTCTTGCCAAAGTTCGATCTCGAATCGACCAAAACGGTGGGGCTGGCAAATGCGATTATCGCGGAATCCAACCGGCCGCGCTGCGATGTGTTCTGGAACAATGAGATCCTGCACACGCTGCGGCTGGAAAAACTTGGTTTGCTCGAGCCGTTCAAGCCAAAGCTGGCCGATGACTTTCCATCCAACATGCAATCGCCGGATCACAACTGGCACGGCTTCGCCGCCCGTGCCAGGGTGTTGATCGTGAATATCCAACGCGTGCCCGAGGAAAAGCGGCCTTCGTCGGTGATGGACCTGATCGATCCCGAGTGGCAGGGCAGGGTGGGTATTGCCAAGCCGCTGTTCGGCACGACCGCAACGCACGCGGCTTGTCTGTTCGCCAGGTGGGGCGATGACAAGGCACAAGATTTTTTCCGGGAGGTGAAGCAAAACTGCAAGATCGAAGCCGGCAACAAGCAGGTGGCCCGGGATGTCTCGGCGGGCGTGCTGGCTTGGGGACTGACCGACACGGATGACGCGATGGGCGAGCTGGAAAGCGGCATGCCAGTGG
>SXHT01000041.1 GCA_005773095.1 Planctomycetaceae bacterium | reverse complement strand
CGTGTGCGATTAAGTTCAACGGCTTTCTATCCCGGCCGCGAGCGAAAGCGTCCAACCGCAACGAAACCCCTTCGCGCTCGCAGCCGGGATAGAAAGCTTTACGTTGGGACGAAAATTTCTTGGAGATCGGTCGTACGGTGGGAGCGTCTCGATTGTGGGTGGGAAATCGGCCTGGCTGGAAAACCCCACGTTTGGGGGTTGCGAACCTCAAGGTCAAAGGAGTTTGGACCATGGCGCGCAAGCGATCGATGTCGGTCACGGTGGAAGAGCAGCAAGAGGCGTCCGCTCATCGGCTGGTTTGCTCTTTTTTGGTTCTCACAGAGCCACAAAGCCACGGAGAGGGACTCATAACTGGCCGCAGACGATTCGCGTGATGCCATCTTTCAGTCTTGTCACGTTGAAGTTCATCAGTAATCCGATCGTGACATCCAACGATCAAGGGAACCACCAAACTTCCCCTTATGGCGAAAAGAAAGCCTTGTCAAAAAACGTTATCTGACAAGGCTTTACGAGCGGAGGGCATGGGATTCGAACCCACAACCCCTTGCGGGGCATCTGATTTCGAGTCAGACCGCTGGCCAATTCGCTTACCCTCCGGATGGCGCGATTTTACCGTTGGCCACGCCACCGGGCAATTGGCGTTCGTGCGGAGACGGTTGGCCGTGAGAGGACCCGCCCGCAGCGCGGATGCGCCTCGCGATCAATTTACCGCGAGCCGCACACGAAGCCGCGCCAGGCGTCAAGCTGCTCTTGCGTGAGCATATTGTCGCGGGTGATGGTGTGCCTGAGTTCCTTGGTGGTGCCTTCCACGGCCACATGTACCGTGAGACGACCGTTTTCCGCGTAATGGAAGCGGACCTCGATCGGGGTTTGGCCCGGCAGGTTCGCCGGCAGATCGCGTACGGCGCAGCGGCCAATTTGCGTGCATTCGTCTGGGTTGGCGCTCTCGCCTTCCACAATCTGCACAAGGATCGACCTTTGGCCAGGCTTTTGTGTGCGGAAGTTGCGACGAGCCGTAACGGGCAACGACGTGTTACGTGGCACCAGCACTGCGTTGCGTTTGCGGCCGGTAAGGTTATCGGTCGCCACCACCCCCAGGCTGTGCGAGTTGACATTCTTGATTTTCAGCCGCGGTGATTGACCGGCGTTTTTGGCCAACAGCACGCCGGCGTGCAATGCCGCGCCGTGGGCCACGGCCTCGTCGACGGCCACGCTTCCATCGGGTTCTTTGCCCGTGGCGTCCCGGAGCATTTTGCTGACCATGGGCATGCGTGTCGAGCCGCCTACCAGCAGCACGTAATCGATGTCCTTCCAGGTCAGTCCGGCCGCCATCAAGGTTTGTCGAGTTGTGAAACGCGTGCGGTCGAGAAGGTCGTGGGTCAGTTCTTCGAACAGTTCGCGCGGGATCTCCACGCGTACGGCATGCCCCTTGTAGTCGCACGTGACGCTGGCTTTCGCGCGGGCGGAGAGCGTGCGTTTGGCGTCTTCACACTCGCGCCACAGGCGGCCGGCCGTGTTGGCATCCTCGCGCGGATCCAGACCGTGCTGCCGCTTGAATTCCTGCGCCACGTGGTTGACCAGGCGTTGGTCCCAATCGTAGCCGCCCAACTGCACATCCCCGTCGGTGGCCAGCGCCAGAAACTCGTGGCCGCGAATCTCCATCACGGTCACGTCGAACGTGCCTCCGCCCAGATCGTACACCAGCAGCTTGCGCGGGGCGGGCGACTCGCCCTGTTCGTTGAGAAAGCCCTTGAGAAAGCCATGCGCTATGGCCGCAGCGGTGGGCTCGTTGATGATATCCATCACTTCGAGCCCGGCCATGTAGCCGGCATCCTGGGTTGCTTTGCGGCGAACCTCGTCGAAATACGCGGGGACGGTGATCACGCACTTGGAGAACTCGCCGATCTGCCGTGCCGCATCACGTTTTAGCTTGTGGAGGATCAAAGCCTCGATCGCTTCCGGTGGATACTTGCGACCACCGAGTTCCTTATTGAACATCCGATCGCCGAGTTCTCGTTTAGCACACTGCGCGACGAGTTTGGCGTCGGTTGCAATTGCCTTAAGCGCCTCTTTGCCTACCACGATGTTGTTGGGTTCAAACAGCACGACGCTGGGTGTGACCAGGTCCCCCTCGGCGTTGACAAGCGTGACCGGCCGCCCGCTGCTATCGAGCTGCGCGACAGCGGAGTACGTGGTGCCAAGATCGATGCCAACGGCGGGAGGGTTAATCATGCGCGGTGGAGAAGGGACGCGGGGATACCTTTAGACTCGCCAATCGTCGGGGTGAATTACCATTTTGTCTCGGCAACGTTCGCGCTGACTTATCGGGATGATCGCACGGGCCGGGGGCTGGCTCATTTTTCCTGCGAATTCGAGGGACATGCGTCGTCCTGTTGGCTGGTTGTCGAGCATGTTTCCGGGGAAAATTTCCCTGACCCCCTGTGTTTGTCCCTGACAGCCTGCTCATGGAATCGTCGGCTGCCGCGCAGGTTGCGATGGCGGCGGCAGACCGGGCAGTTTTAGTTCCAAGAAATTTGCCGACGGTTGCATCCAACAAAGCACATAGTAGCCAATGGACAGGCCGAGGATCGATGCCGTCAGGTGGCCGATAATATTGATGATCAGGGTTCGGGTCGATCGGTCGCTAATCCGCCGCGTTGTTTCTGGAAAACTGACCTGGTGTGGGGCCGCCGCCTGGAACTCGGGTGTTGCTGCAACAACGGCTTTCTTTTCAGGCTCGGCTTTGTTTGTGGACGGTGGTTCGAGCTTTAATCCGGCTTGCAAAGCCGCGGCAGCGGGTGGGGACGGCTTTGGGGATTCCGCGTTTGCACGAAATGGCGGGCTGGCGGGGCGCGCCGCCGGCGGGCCGGCCGATCGATCATCCAGACCTTCGATCTGGAGCACCTCTTCCAGCACCGCTTCGAAGGCATCGAAGCCCTTGTCGGTCGAGACGACCTTCCGCCAGCGCGCAAGGCGGTCGTTGTTCATGCTCCGCTCGCGTTCGAGTTCAAGCATGACCTCCTTGGTCGTGCCAGGCAGTTTGGCCCGTACGTTCAGCCGACCGTTGGCGCCGTACTCATAGGTCACTTCAATCGGATAGCCTTGTGGCAGGCCTTCTGGCAATTGCCTGATCGCGGCACGCGCAATGCGCGCACATTGATCAGGCGACTTGCTCTCCCCCTCGAGCACCTGCACGGCGACTGATAGCTGGCCCGCTTTCTTGGTGACAAACTTCTCCCGCACCTTGCAGGGCAGGGGGCTGTTGCGTGGAATAAGAATAATGTTCTCTTTGCGGAGCGTCTCTTGATCGATGCCCTCGATTCCCAGGCTGTGCGCGTTCACGTCGGTCACGCGGAACTTCGGGCCCGGCTCTTGAAACACCGCGCTGGGCGCCTCGCTGGTGATGGATCGCGTCGCCAGCAGGTACCCGGCATAAATGGCGGCACCACGGGCGACGGCTTCGTCGGGATTGACGACGTGCTCGGCCTTCATGCCGCCACTGATGCGTTCAAGCATCCTGGCGACCATTGGCATCCGCGTCGAACCACCGACGAGCAGGATATGAGAGACGTACTGCCACGATGTGCCCGCGGCCTGAAGCACTTGGCGCGACGTGTGCCCCGTCCGTTCCAGCAAATCTTCGGTGAGTTCTTCGAAGGTCTGGCGACCGATTTCCAGATCGGCCGACTTGCCGCCGCATTCCAAGTGCACGTTGGCGGTGGTGCGGGCCGACAGCGTGTGTTTGGCGTCTTCAACGGCGCGCATCAGGCGGATCAGGCTGGCAGGTTCTTGTCGTGGATCTTTTCCGTGCTGCGATCGAAACTTTTCGGCCAGATAGTCGACCAGGCGCTGGTCCCAATCGCGTCCACCCAATCGCACATCGCCGTCGGTGGCCATGGTGCGGATGTGGCCGGGCTTGACTTCAATCACGGTCACGTCGAACGTTCCGCCGCCCAAATCGTAGACCAGCACCTGCATGTCACCTTTGGGTGAGCCCTGTGGATCGAGATAGCCCAAGTGTTCACCAAAGGACAGCGCGGCGGCGGTCGGTTCGTTGACGATATCGAGCACGTCAAGACCGGCCATTTCTCCGGCGTCGGAGGTGGCTTTGCGCCGCGGCTCGTCGAAGTACGCCGGCACGGTAATCACGACCTTGATATCAGGGCCACAGGCGCGCACCGCGTCGGCCCCGAGTTTCCTCAGAATGCAGGCCTGTATTACCTCGGGCGGAAGCTGCTCACCGCGAATGGTCTTGCTATAGAACTCGCTTCCCATGTCACGCTTGACACATTCGGCGATGCGATCCGGCGCATTGGCCGCGGCCTTCTTGGCATCCTTGCCGACGACGATTTCCTGATCGTCGAAGAGCACCACGCTGGGCGTGAGAATGTCGCCGTGGGAGTTTCGAACGATTTGCGACTTGCCGTTGGCATCGAGCCGAGCCACCACCGAATAGGTGGTTCCAAGATCGATTCCGACGGCATGGAACTTGGGCATCGTGGGAGTTTCGGAATTAGCCGGTTTGTTTGCCGCTGAATTCTCAAGAATTCAGCTGGGTTGCCTAGGCTTCTGAGCTGGGGCACGTTCAGCGACGGCGGATCGATTGCGGCCGATCTGATTTCGCCGACAAAGGTTGCGGTTACAATGACATACTTCTGACTTTACTCGGCAGCCGTCGAGGTCGCAATCGGTCGCGGCATGTTCCGCGAACAGCGGCCGCGAAAATTGCGGACCGGGCGAGGTACCGACGCGAATAGTGAGAGCGTATATGACCAACTCGCACGGCGGACCGATCGATGATGTGCGGATGCGCGGCTTCGCGCGCCGAGAGACCGTTGAGGCGGCCTTGGCCTGGCTCGATGCACAACTGCATCGGCTCCCCGCCGAGACGGTACTGCTGCGAGCCGCCGCCGGTCGCGTGCTGGCGGAAGCCGTCACGAGCGACCTCGATGTGCCCGGCTTCGATCGTGCGATGATGGATGGATTCGCCGTTGTGGCCGCAAACACCGAAGGGGCCAGCGAGTATAATCCGTTGCCGCTGCAAGTTGTCGGCGAGGCATTGCCGGGACGAGCGTTTTCAGGCGATGTCCAACCGGACCAGGCAGTTCGCATCATGACGGGCGCGCCAATGCCGCACGGCGCCAATGCGGTGCTGCCCGCCGAGTGGGTGAGCGCGGCCCTCACGCTCCCCGTGGCAGGCGCTGTCGAGGCAGATGCGATTTCCCAATGCGCTCATCACGCCAGGCCTGATGACTCCATCCAGGCAGTTGCCGCCGTCTCGCCGTACAAGCACGTCGGCCGGCGCGGCGAGGATGTTGCCGCCGGAACGGTAGTTTTGCAACGGGAACGCGTGCTGCGGCCGCAGGATCTGGGGGTGCTCAGTTCGGTGGGGATCGTACAAGTCTGCGTGGTGCGTAAGCCGCGCGTGCGGCTTGTCATTACGGGCAACGAGCTGCTGCCGGCCGGTACACGGCCTCATGGCTGCCAGGTCGCCGACGCAAACGGACCCATGCTTACGGCGCTGGTCGAGCGCGATGGGGGGATCGTTGATTTTCCCGGTCTTGTGCCCGATGATCGCGATTTGATTCTGACGGCGCTTCAATCCGACGCCGACGTGGTAATCGTCTCCGGCGGCTCGAGTGTGGGTCAGGAAGATTTTGTGCCCGCGCTGTTGGCCCAGCATGGCGAATTGGCGATTCACGGCATTGCCATGCGGCCGAGCAGTCCCACCGGAATGGGCAAGCTCGGCCGGCGAATGGTGTTTCTGCTGCCGGGCAATCCGGTGTCATGCCTGTGCGCGTACGATTTCTTCGCGGGGCGGGCCATCCGCGCGCTTGGCGGTCGAAGCAAGAAGTGGCCGTATCGTTCGCTTCTCGCGACGCTGGCGCGCAAGATCAGCTCACCGATCGGTCGGCTCGATTATGCTCGAGTCCTCTTTCAAGACGGGCAGCTGGTTCCCATCTCGGTCGGCGGAGCGTCTGTGTTGTCGTCCACCACACGGGCCGATGGTTTTGTCATGGTGCCGGCAGACAGCGAAGGTTTTCCGCCGGGCCGCGAAGTCGAGGTCTGGCTGTATGACTGAGCAGGAACAGTTTCTCAATGTGCTGGAACGGGACGAGGCAGAACGCCGCTTTCGGGCGGCACTTGAACTTGCCCCGCTCGGTGGAGAGACGGTGACACTCGATTTCGCACTGGAAAGAGTGTTGGCCGCAGACATTATTTCGCCCGTCGATGTGCCATCCTTCGACCGCTCGAACGTCGATGGCTACGCGGTGGTGGCCGGAGACACGGATGGTGCGACCGAAGAACGCCCCTGTTGCTTGCGGCTGAGCGACGAAGCGATTTCCACGGGCGTCGCCGCGCGATTCACCGTCGGGCAAGGTGAAGCCATTTCGATCGCGACCGGCGGAATGTTGCCCCGCGGCGCCGACGCCGTGGTGATGGTTGAGCACACCGAGGTGCGCGGTGGCAAGCTGCTGATTTCAAAGTCGGTCACCCCCGGCAGCGGGATGACGTTTACCGGCGCCGACATCACCGCCGGCGAAACGGTGCTGCGCCGCGGTGACTTGCTAACCAGCCGCGAAACCGGCGTGCTAGCGGCGGTTGGCGTCGTCCAGGTGCAGGTCTGGCGAAAGCCGATCGTGGCAATCATTTCCACCGGCGACGAGATTATTGCGCCGGGTGAGCCAATGCGTCCGGCGATGGTTTACGACTCTAACGCGCAAATCCTCGCCGACGCGGTGCGCGAACTGGGGGGCGAACCGCTGCGGCTGGGAATCGTACGCGATGACACCGACGTACTGCGCGTCAAGCTGCGGCAAGCCCTCGACTCGGCTGACGTTGTCCTGCTGTCGGGCGGCACCAGCAAAGGGACGGGCGACTTGTCGTACCGCGTGGTCGCCGAGTTGCGGGATCCTGGCATCGTCGCCCACGGCGTCGCGCTCAAGCCGGGAAAACCGATCTGTCTGGCGGCCACCCAGGGAAAAGCGGTTGTCATTCTGCCGGGTTTTCCGACGTCGGCGATTTTCACGTTTCACGAATTTGTAGCGCCGGTGATTCGAGCGCTGGCCGGAAGAGCGGTCGAGCAGCGGTCCTCCGTTCAAGCGCGACTGGCCGTGAAGGTCAACAGTGAAATCGGGCGCACGGAGTACCTGCTGGTTGGGCTGGTCAGCGCCGCAAGCGAACCAGCGGCATCTCCACAAGCCCAGGGGTTGCCACCCCTGGGCTTCGCGCGACCAACGAAGGCAGTGGCTCCTGCACTGATTGCATTCCCGATGGGCAAAGGCTCCGGCAGCGTGACCACGTTCAGCCGCGCGGACGGATTCGTCACGATTGACCGGCATCACGAAATCGTTGACGCGGGCAGCGCGGTGAATGTGCGATTGCTCGGCCGCGAGTTGCAGCTTGCCGATCTGGTGGTGATCGGCAGCCACTGCGTGGGCCTCGATTTCCTGTTGGGACTGATGCAGGAGCGAGGCTTTCGCACGAAGTTTCTGGCCGTGGGCAGCACCGCCGGGCTGGAAGCCGCCAATCGCGGCGAGTGCGACCTGGCTGGCATCCACCTGATGGATCCCGCGACCGGAGAATACAACCGCTCGTTTCTCACCCCCGATTTGGAGCTGATCCCCGGCTATGGCCGCTTGCAAGGAGTGGTGTTCCGTCCTGGCGACAAGCGCTTCGAAGGCAGCACCGCGCGCGAAGCGATCGCGTCCGTCAAGCACCATCCAAAATGCGTGATGGTCAACCGCAATCAGGGGAGCGGCACGCGCGTGCTGATCGACCGCCTGCTCGAAGGGAACAAACCGACCGGCTATGCGGTTCAGCCTCGCAACCACAACGCCGTCGCCGCCGCGGTTCTCCAAGGCCGCGCCGATTGGGGCGTGACGCTGGAAACGATCGCCAGGTCCTCCGGCCTCGGTTTTCTACCACTCCAGGAAGAGCATTTCGATTTCGTGGTGCCAAAATCGCGCGCGAATGCGGGCACAATCATCGAGTTTCGCCAAATTATCACTGCACAGGCCGTGAGAATTCGGCTACAGGAACTCAGATTTCGGTTACGCTGAAGTGGGGGCTATCATTTGGGGATTGGAAATCCGCCGCAACAGGGGTGCCGACATGACAACGTCACTTACGATTCACGGTATCGACAAGCAACTTGTCGAGGAATTGGAAAATGAAGCAGCCCGTCGAGGTGTGGATGTGGACACCGTCGTAAGCGATGCGCTTGCTCGATCTATTCTGACGCCCCGATATTACGCCGTCGCGCGCACCAGCACTTCCCCGTGGCCGATCGCCACATTGTCGCCATGGTAGAGGCGGTAGCTGGCGGGCCACAGTTCGTCGGGCACGATGAACTCGTGCGACCGCAGATAGCGGAAAACGAGTTGCAAGAACAGCGGTTCGTACAAGCAACTGCGGCGGAAGCTGGAGAGGATCGGCGGGGGGACGGGCCCGAACAGTCCGACGGTGCCGCGACGCATGCCGGCGGCGGCGCGGATGCCGCATTCACCGAAGACCAAAATCGTTCCGGCGATCATGTTGATGCCCACAAAATCGCCGCAGCCACCGCCGATGGCCAGCATGCCGCGGCGCATGGTATGGCCGACTTCGTTCCCCACGCTGCCGCCAATCAGAATCGTGCCGCCGGTCATGCCGCGCTTGCTGCCGCGGTAGGCGCTGCCGATCAGGTGGCCCGCGCTGCCCCGCACGTGGATCAGGCCGCCGTGAAGCTCGCCGCCGACCCAATCACCGGCATCGCCGTGGACGTGGATTGCGCCACCGGTCATTTCGCTGCCCAGATGCCGACCGGCGTTGCCTTGGACGTGGATTTCCCCCTCGGTCATGTGAGCGCCGATCCAATGCACCCCGGCGAGATTACCCTCGAATTCGAATCGGGCATCGCTGGGGTCGCCTGAGACGGAAAAAAACTCAGCAAGCGGCAGTTTCTGGTTGCCATGATGGATTTCCAGCCGTTCGATATCCGCAAGTGATTTCTCCCGGACGGCGTCAGGGGTCAGGCCTTCAATCTCTACGGGAACCGCCGTTGTGGCTTGATAGGTGAGTTTGAGCATGGGGAGAGTATAACCAGGGATTGGCGGCCTTGGTATCGGCGAAATTGGGGGCACGATATGCACGTTGGCGGAATTGTCTTATGCGGCGGAAAATCGTCTCGGATGGGCTCGTCCAAGGCAGAGTTGCCGTTTGGTCCAGAGACGATGCTCGAGCGCGTCGTGCGGCTGTTGGGGGAGGTCGTTGCGCCGATCGTGGTCGTCGCGGCGCCCGATCAATCGCTGCCGCTGTTTCCCAAGTCCGTGATTGTTGCTCACGACGAGCAGGAGTTCCGCGGTCCGCTTGAAGGCTTGCGTGCCGGGCTGAAGGCGTTGCCGGACGCCATTGACGCTGTCTACGCCACGAGTTGCGACGTGCCGCTGCTGGTTCCGGCATTTGTCCGGCGGATGATCGATCTTCTGGGCGACCACGAGATTGCCGTGCCCGAGAGCGATGGCTTTCCGCATCCGCTGGCGGCCGTGTATCGGTGCGGCGTGCTGCCGCACGTGGAATCGCTGCTTGCTGCGGATCGCTTGCGGCCGGTGTTCTTGTTCGAGGGGGTGAAAACTCGCCACGTGGCCTGGGATGAATTGAAGGACGTTGACCCTGGCCTGCTAACGTTGCGCAACCTCAATACACACGAAGAATATCTCGAAGCTCTGGCAAAGGCCGGAATAGCTGCGGGGGGCCCCCCCCGCAGCTAGACGCGCTGGCAGGCAATCTGCTCGTGATCGTGCAAGTATTCAATTGGCACCGGATAGTTGCGAAAGCGAATCGAATAATACTTTTCGAACCAGTCTGCGATGTCGGTTTCAATGCTAATATCGTACTCGGGCGACACGTGCAGCAACTTGCCTGTTAACGGCTCGCGGATTTCGCCCTGCTCGACGATGAGTTGGCCGCTCTTGATGACATAGCGCGGCAGCTCGAACATCCGCTCTTTATCTTCGTTGGGCGTATAGATTGTAATATCCGCGTCGGCGCCGGCGCCCAGGTGCCCTTTGTTTTTCAGGCCAAGGATCTTCGCCGGTCCGCTGCGCGTGATAACACAAATGTCGTACAGCGTGTACTCGCGCTTTAAGTCTCCCAGCACCGAACGCTCCCGCACCAGCGGATGCACCGTCTTGAGAATTTCCTCGCGATAGGTGCGGTCCATCAGCAGCTTGATGATTTGCGGATACGCCAGGAACGAGCCGCCGTTGGGGTGATCGGTGCTCATCACCACGCGCCAGGGGTCTTCGACAAGCAGATACCATTCCAGACCGATCGCCCATTGCAAGGCATGAACGAGCGTCTTGTTCTTGTACGCAATCGGCGTAATGCCGCAACCGGCTTCCATCTCGGTGTCGGAGCTGAACCACTTTCCCTTGTAGATGTTGCTCAGGTAGTAGCCTAGTGGCCCGTCCCCCGTCATGCTCGTCGTTTCACCAAACAGCACCTGGCCGACATCGACGGTGATGTTCTTGTTGGCATTGACATACTCGGCCAATTCGGCGGTTTTGCTGTTGAATGTGTTTTCGTCCGCATCGCCCCCCCCGTAGCTGTGAAACTGAATATGCGTCACGTGCCCCTTGTGGCCGTTGAGGGCCCGCATGGTTTCCAGAGTGGTGGTCCAATTGCCGGGCATGCCCAGGTTGTTGCAGTGGATATGCATCGGATGCGGCAGGCCCAACTCGCGGGCCGCGAGCGCCACGCTTTCGATGATTTGCCGCGGCGTCACTTCAAAGTGCTCGACCACCTGATCGAGTCCATGCACGTTGCCAGCCTGATGTTGCTTCCAGACCTCGACGCCGCCGGGATTGACGAGCTTTGGCGCGAAT
>SXHT01000352.1 GCA_005773095.1 Planctomycetaceae bacterium | reverse complement strand
CATCAGCACCGACAAGTTTCACGCCCGCGGACCATGCGGGCTGAAGGAAATAACCACTTACCCGTATGTGGTCTTGGGTACCGGGCAGGTGAGGGAGTAGCAGGGAGCTGGTAGCAGATTGCGGGTAGCGATCGCATTTCTTGCCGCCTGCTAACTGCTATCTGCTGGCAGCTAGACAAGCAAGGAGGCGTTCTTTATGGGCGACGTACTAAGCCAGGCGGAAGTCGAAAGTCTGCTTTCGGCCATGGAGACGGATAGGACGGCCCCTGCTTTTTCGCAGCCCTTCGCGCCGCGTGGCGCTAGCCTTAGTTCGGGCCGGCCGCGCGAAAAGGTGACTCCCTATGACTTCAAGCGGCCAGAACGCGTCGGCAAAGAGCAGATGCGGGCGCTGCAAACGCTACACGAAGGATTTGGGCGAAATTTGGGCGCGGCGCTGTCGGCGTTGTTGCGGGCGATCGTGGAAGTCAAGCTGACCAGCGTCGATCAGTTAACCTACAGCGAGTTTGTGTTTTCGCTGGAGAACCCCACCTGCTTCAATCTGCTTCGGGCCGCTCCGCTCGAAGGCAATCTGATTCTCGACATTAATCCTTCGATCCTGTATCCGATCATCGATCGGCTGCTTGGCGGCGGACGCGAAAATGTGCCCCCGGCCCGCCGGCCACTCACCGAGATCGAATTGCGACTGGTTTCGCGAATTACCGGCCTCTTTCTGCAGGAGATGACGAAGGCCTGGGAGGCCGTCATACAGCTCGACCTGAGCGTGGAGAAAGTCGAAAGCAACCCACAACTCGTGCAGATCGTGCCGCCCAATGAAGTGGTCGTGCTGATCAGCTTCGAGCTCTCGATCGGCGAGCTGCGCGGCATGATGAATTTGTGCAGTCCCTTCAACTCGATCGAACGGATCGGCAACAAACTATCGAGCAACAATTGGGTCACCTACGGCCGGCGTCAGGCTTCGGAGGAATCCAAGAAGCAAGTCAGCCGTAGTCTCAATGGCAGCACGGTGGAACTGTGCGCGCATCTGGCCGACACTAGAATCAGCACGGCCGACATGATCGGGCTCCGTGTGGGAGACATCATTACAACCGACAAGGATATTCACACGCCGATCCGCGTAAGCGTGGAAGGCGTGGAAACATTCCACGCCCGGGCGGGCGCGTTCAAAGGTCGCAAGGCGGTGCAAATCGAGGCGGAAGCGGCGAACTCCTGAATCTGCGAAACCCCAATTGAAACGCCGAATCTCGCCTGACGCCGACTTCTCCCGAATGGTTCTCGCCGCGCTCGCTTGCGGCGCGCTCACTTCGCTCTATAATTGCGGTTTTCCAAAGTGAGCCGCGAAGGAGCAACGATCTTGGCGATTGAAAATGTGGTCATAATCGGCAGCGGCCCCGCGGGCTGGTCGGCAGCGATTTACGCCGCGCGGGCACAGCTGGACCCGCTTGTCTTCGAAGGTGCGATCACGGAAGAGAATCGCCTCGCCGGCACTCTGCCCCTCGGGCAGCTATCGCTCACCACCGAAGTGGAGAACTACGCTGGTTTTCCCGCCGGAAACGTGGAGCACTATCTGGCCGATGCGCTTTCGGCCGATCGGGCCGAGCCGCTCCTGTACGCCTTAAAGCAACGGCGAAAACACGCGGCGCACTCACACCAAGAGGCGATCACGGGACCCGAGCTGATGGAGCTCATGCGGCAGCAGGCGCTTAATTTCGGCACGCGCGTGGAAACCGACGACATTGTGCGTGTTGATTTCAAGTCGCGCCCATTCAAGCTCCTGGCATCGAGCGGCCAATCGGTTGAGGCCCGAACGGTGATCGTGGCCACGGGCGCCCGTGCCAACTACCTGGGTCTGGCATCGGAAGAGAACTACAAGAACCGGGGCGTGAGCGCATGCGCGGTCTGCGACGGGGCGCTGCCGCGCTTCCGCAACAAGCCGCTGGTGGTCGTCGGTGGAGGCGATTCGGCGGTGGAGGAAGCCACCTACCTGGCGAAGTTTGCCAGCGTGGTGCACCTGGTGCATCGGCGCGATCAATTGCGGGCCAGCAAGATCATGGTCGAGCGGGCGATCTCGAATCCAAAAATCCAGATCAACTGGAACACGGCGGTCGACGAAATTGTGGGCAATGACAAAGACGGAGTCACCGGCGCGCGGCTGGTCGATACGACCGGCAAGGGCACGCGCGAAGTTGAAGCCAGTGGTGTCTTCATGGCGATCGGACACACGCCGAACACCAGATTCCTGGAGGGCCAGTTGCAATTGAACGACCAAGGCTACGTCGTCTGGAAAGAGCCGTTCCGTACGATCACCAGCCGGCCCGGCGTCTTCGCCGCCGGCGACGTGGCCGATGATTATTACCGCCAGGCCGTTACCAGCGCCGGCACCGGCTGCATGGCGGCACTGGATGCGGAACGGTATTTGGCGCACGCCCCGTGAATTCACCCCTGCACGTGCCGGGGACTGGCTTATTCTCCTGGCGAATTCGCGAGAGGCGCATCGTTGGGTCAGGAGGTTGTCCCACGCGTTTCCCGGGAAAATGTGCCTGTTTCCCCTCTCCTGGCCCGTGAACGGTTGCCATCGTTGAAATAAGCCAGATCGGACTACCCGTCGGTGCGGTCAATGGCTTCGGCCAGCAGTTCGTTGAGACCTGGCAGTCTTCGCAGATCGTCGACCACACGGGGATGGGCAAAGATGCGCACGCGTTTGACAATGTCGTCGAATTGCTGGCGGGCCAGGGAATGCACCACCGGCGAGACTTCGCCGAGTTTTCGATAGCAGTTCTCCTTGGGATAAAAAACTTCCATGTTGAACTGCACCTCGAGTTCGGCGGGTGGGGCGTCCAGCAGCACTTCATGCGGGGCCACGATGCGGCGGATGGCACTGCTGGCTAATATCGCAAATTGCTGCGCACACGCGACCAACCAGGGATAGGGACGCCGGGCAAGCCGCTCGTAAATTGCTTTCTGCTCGATCAAGCTGAATTGGGCGAGCCGCTTGTACAACCGGCGCGACGGGCCGAACAGACTTTCCAGCAGTTCGCCTGCGGGACCCTCGTCGGCCACACGCCGCAATTCGGCGATCATGGGGCCGTCGGGCAAGCGGAAGATGGCGTCGAGATCGACTGAGCCGTGCGCGAGGTAGAACGCGCGCTGTAACATTGCGGTAGCCGCGCGCACACCGTGATGCCAGTAAACTTCGCTGAACATCACGTAGCGGGCGAACACCAGCATCTCGGCGGCGGTCTTGCCTTTCTCAGTGATCGCCAGGCCGTCCCCCATTTCGTTCAAACAGAGGCTGCCGATCAGGCGGTTCTGGTCGAAGTTTCGGCCGTACGGCACGCCGGCATGCAGGCTATCGCGAGCCAGATAGTCCATCTTGTCGATGTCGATCGGTCCGGAAAGCAAGGTCGACAAGATTTTCCAGGACACGTCTCGGGGTTTTTGAGAAAGCAGCGCCACGACATCACGAGGATTGATGTTCCATTCGTCGCGGAGCACGTCCGCCACTTCGCCTTCGAGCAAAAAGCTGTTGGCGAACAGCTCATGTCTTGGGACGTTCGGCAAGTTCATGTCTTCAATCGGGTGGCAGTACGGCCAATGCCCCAAGTCGTGCAGCAGGGCCGCCACCAGATAAAGCTCGGCATCGGCCGGCGACACGGCCTCGACAAACCGTGGATCACCGGCAAGCTGGCGGAGAAAGAGAAGCGCCAGGCGATACACGCCAAGCGAATGCTCGAACCGCGTATGATTGGCTCCCGGGTAGACCATGCTCACCAGTCCAAGCTGACTGACTCGCGCCAGCCGGCGGAACTCGGACGAATCCACCAATGCTCGCACACGGTCCGTCAAGGGAACGTCGAGCTCCTGCGGAATGCGAACCATCGACGCCGGTATGTCGAGACTGGCAAGTTCCGGAATATCACCTAGGGAGGGCATATCCGATTCAAGTACGACAGCCACTTGACCTGGTTAAGGGGGGAATTCGCGTCCACGACAAGGGACCGTATGTGCACAGCGCTAGATGCTGGTCGCTGTCCATAGGGGTGAGAGACCGATGGCGGCTCGGAGGAGCAAGGTGACGATCAAGTAGAAGCAATAGTGCAGTGCGCCTGAGCCAAAGTCGAGATCAAAAGCGGCAACCGCCAGAGCGCCACCTGCGGCAATCAACAGGGGCGCAACGAAGACCCAGTGGTACATGTCGGACGGAATCCCCCACTGAAGTCGGAGCCCTGCGAAAACCCCCCAGAGAATTGCATAGCCCATGCCGCAGAGGGCTGCACGCGTCCAAAGTTCTCTTCCCTGGTAGGCCTCAAGTTCATCGTTCCGAAGAAAGAAGTATCCACCGACGGCAAGTGGCGGGCCGACGAGGAAAAGGCCGCATGCGCCAAGAACAAGTTTCGCGCCTTCCCCCAGGCTCCGTCCCACAAGCGCCACGGCCAGCGACAGGACCGAACCTACGATGATCGCCCCGATCACGCCCGGCCGAACTTTGGCGTCGGAGCGTGGAACGGGCTTCGTGATTGCCCGCCCCTTACGGTCCTTGCCTCCGGTTGCAAACTCTTTGGGGGCGTGAATCTTGACATCATCGGCCAGCACCTCGGGGATTTTGATGATCGATTTGCACTTGGGACACAGACCTTGTTTGCCGGCGTATTTCTCGCTGACTTCGAACCGCGTTTGACAACCCGAACAAACGACCGAGATCGGCATCGATGAGCCCAGCGCGAAGTGCCCCAAGAAAACCTTCTGAAGATACTTTAGTTTCGACGCCCAGCGGTGGGAAATCAAGGGACGATCCGTCGAAGGCAGGGCCGATTTGTAGTCTGCCGTAGGGCCGGCTGTGCCGGCCAGCGTTGCGCGATTCCGCCATGCGCGGCCCGAAAAATCGGCGGCCGGAGCATGCCGGCGGCCGGCACAGCCGGCCCTACTTGTTGCCGAGGGTTCAACACAGATGATCCGTGCCATCGAGGGGGCCGGAAGTCGTGGATTGAGTCGCGATTCGCGGCGCGAAACATGCCGCTTAACGATCTCCCGACCCCTTGGGCGCGCTCCCCCCGTCGATTACGATCGAAGTATGGCGATTTCCTTTCAATGTCCTAACGGCCACAAACTTACCTGCCCCGACCAACGTGCCGGTCAGCTCGGCAGGTGCCCGAAATGTGGTGCCGGCTTCCACGTTCCATCGCTCAAGCCAATGCAAACCGACGAACCGTTAGTCGGCGTTGCCTTTTCGGAGGAGGCGGCGGCAGGCAGTTCGGGAGTCCATGTCGATGGCGGTTCGGACGTGGGCACGTCGGGGGGAATCGTGGCTGGCACAAGCGGTCCTCAACCTGACGACGGCACGGCCAACTTTCCTGTGGCAAATCCTG
>SXHT01000351.1 GCA_005773095.1 Planctomycetaceae bacterium | reverse complement strand
AGCTTTACTTCCAGATCGGCCATGTCGCTTGTCCTATATCGCAGTCGCTGGGCTTTGCATAAGCGAATGCCGTCGATGATGCTCGCATGATTGAGTTCATCGCTGATGAGGGCGTCCTCGGCGGACAGCAGGGTTTCAAACAATCCGCCGTTCGCGTCCCAGCAGGACGAATACAAGATGGTGTCTTCTGTTCCCAGAAACTCGCTGATCCTGGCCTCGAGCTGTTGGTGCAGCTTCTGCGTCCCGCAGATAAACCGCACGCTGGCCATCCCATAGCCCCAGCGATCAAGCGCCGCATGAGCCGCGGCAATCACTTCCGGATGATCGGCAAGTCCCAGGTAATTATTCGCGCACATGTTGAGCACATCGGGTCGCCCGGTGACGCTAATGTGCGCCTGCTGCGGCGAGGTAATGACGCGCTCTGACTTGTAGAGACCGGCAGTGCGAATTTCGGCGATTTGAGATTTCAGATATGTTTGGAAGGTGTTGTACATCGCTGCGTTCCTGTCCCTTGTTGGCCACGAGCACCGACGATCCCGACCTATTTCTCGTCATTCCATCTTAAAATCACCTTCCCCGATTCGCCGCTCAACATCGCGTCAAAGCCCCGCTGAAAATCGGTGTAATGAAAGCGATGCGTAATCACGGGGGCGATGTTGAGGCCGCTTTGCAGCATAACGGTCATTTTGTACCACGTTTCGTACATCTCACGGCCGTAGATGCCTTTGATTGTCAGCATGTTAAAAACCACCAGATGCCAGTCGACGGCCATTTCGCGCTCGGGGATGCCCAGCATGGCGATCTTGCCGCCGTGCGCCATGTTCGCCAGCATGTCGCGGAAGGCCGTCGGGTTACCCGACATCTCCAGGCCCACGTCAAAACCTTCCTTCATGCCGAGTTGCTTTTGAGCATCGGCGATGGACTGCGTGCGTACATCCACGGCCAACGTGGCGCCCAGTTGTTTCGCAAGTTCCAGTCGATAGGGATTAACATCCGTCACGACGACAAATCGCGCGCCGGCGTGTTTCGCGATCGCCACCGCCATGATTCCGATCGGACCCGCCCCGGTAATCAGCAGATCCTCGCCCAACAGGTCGAACGAGAGCGCTGTGTGAACGGCATTGCCGAAGGGATCGAAGATCGCTTGGATGTCGCGCGCCAGTGAAGGATTCGCAAACGCATGCGTGTCATGCACCCAGACGTTGGTCATCGGCAACGCCAAATACTCGGCAAAAGCGCCGGGACGATTGACGCCGACCCCTTGAGTGTCCTTGCACAGGTGCCGCCGCCCCGCCAGACAATTGCGGCAGCGCCCGCAGACCACGTGCCCTTCGCCGCTTACAATGTCGCCCGGCCTGAAATCGTGCACGTTGCCGCCGACGTCAACGATCCGGCCGACAAACTCATGCCCCACCACCATCGGCACTGGAATCGTCTTCTGTGCCCAGGCGTCCCATTGGTAGATGTGCACGTCGGTGCCACAGATGCCGGTCCGTAGGATCTGGATCAGGACATCATTGATGCCGATGGTCGGAACCGGCAGATCCTCGAGCCAAAGTCCCGGCTGGCGAAGCTTTTTAACCAAAGCTTTCAAAGGAATATCCGTTTTGGAAACTCGTTCTCGTGAATCGGCGAATCGTCGCCTGCTGGGCACAGTCTATCGCGCGAACCCCTCAATGAAAACTCAACAGGCCGCTTGCCCGGCGGGGAGGATGCGGGGCGCTGAGGGACATCAAGCCACGCGCTGGTAAAGCTCCGCGATTGCCTCTTGCCCCTCAAGCACGCGCGGCGGTTCAAAATTCCGCGTCTGGCGCACCCGGTAGGGCCGCATGCCTTGGCTCTCAAAGTACGTTCGTGCCGCCACTTCGCCCAGAAGTCCCAGGACCAGGAACTGTATCCCCGCGATGCCGAGCAACCCGCTCAACAGCAGCAGCGGATTTCCGGTCATGTCGATGCCGCCCAGCCATTTCATGGCGACCGCGCCGGCGCACGCCGCAGCGCTGCCCATCGTGCTCAGCAAACCAAAACCGCCAAACAACTTCATGGGGCTGGTCGAGTATTGAATCATGAACTTGACGGTGATCAGATCGAGCACCACGCGCACCGTTCGCCAGATGCCATATTTCGTCTCGCCGAACAATCGCGGATGATGCCTGGTTTCCACCTCGGCGCACCGCGCTCCTTGCCAATGGGCCAGGATCGGAATAAAGCGGTGCATCTCGCCGTACAGCCGCAGGTCCTGGGCGATTTCGCGACGCATGGCCTTGAGCGTGCAGCCCAGGTCGTGCACGGGAAAGCCGGTCACATTGGCGATGATCCAATTGGCGATCTTGGAGGGGATCTTGCGGCTGACGAGCGCATCCTGCCGGTGCTTTCGCCAGCCGTGGACAAGGTCGTAACCCTCGTCGATCTTCGCCAGCAGCATGGGAATGTCGGCCGGGTCGTTCTGCAAATCACCGTCGAGCATTATGATCACGTCGCCCTTGGCATAATCCAGCCCCGCGCTGATCGCCGCTGTCTGCCCAAAATTGCGGCGGAAGTGGATCACCTTCAGATCCATATCGCGAACAGCAATCGCGTCGAGAAGCTGCGCCGTGCCATCGCGCGAGCCATCGTTCACAAAAATGATTTCGTAGGAACGCCGCAACTTCGGCAGCACCTGCATGAGCGCTGCGTAGAGCCGTTCCACGTTCTCGCGCTCGTCGTAAATCGGCACCACGATTGAAACTTGCATGATCAGTTACTCCTGCGAACCGTTTCCGGCTTAGCTCGTTTCTTCGCCACGGAAACCTCAACACGCCGCCCTACAATCACCGTCCTTGCCGGCTTGGGCATCTTGTTGCGATCGAGCACGATCGTCGCCACCGGTTCCCAGGCGAACGGCAATTCCGCCACCGGTTTTGGCCCGCCGTCGATCGCAAAGTATTGCACACCGGCGTCCACGTCGTGCGCCGTCTCGGGCAGTCGACGATACACAATCGGCGTTTCATACAGGTACGCGAACAGATGGTCGACTCGTCCAAAGCTGACCAGTGGCTCTCCCGGCGGAAGTTTCCGCTTGAGTGTGGCTACCGCAGCCGAGGCATCGTGCGACGCCCTGGCGTACGCGTTCACCATGACGCCCGCTGACGTCAGGCCAAGCACCAATGCGATCGCCACCAGACCGGCCAGCGGGGTTTTTGTGGCGGATCGAAGAACAATCGCCGCGGCGCTGAGCGCGCAGACCAGATAGACCACCGCGAACAGCGCTGGCTGAGCAATGGCCGCAAGTTTCGAGATTGGCAGCCAGCTTGCGACGCCGATCACCATTGCGGCAGCCGCCAATCCGCAAGCCACCATCGTGGAATAGTATCGCCAGACGGTCCTCAGGTGCGACGCTGGATCGGCCGTCCAGCAGCGGTCGATTACGATGCCCACCAGCACCGCAAAGCACGGATAGAGCGGCATGAAGTAGCGTCCCTTGGCCGTGCTTGCGAGCCAAACCGTCGGAAACGTGACGAGCACCGCCGACGTCAGAAAAGCGACGTTCGCTCGTGCCGAGCCCAGCGCCGCCAGAAACCGCCGATCGGCATATCGCAGCAGCAGCAGCGACCACGGCAACATGCAAGCGAACACTTCGAGCGGATAGCTTGCCAGGTGCGCAAGCAACGTGGAAGCATTGCCGTTGTCTGCAAATCGTTGCGATGCGTTTTTCGTCCAGATGCCGATTGCGCAATTCAAATCCGTTCGCAACAGGTACGGCACTTGCCATGCGCCCAGCACGGCGGCGCCGCAGGCAATGCCAATCGCGTGCGGTCGGCCAAACAACGTTTTCCAGTCACGGCGCACCGCGAGGTACACCAGCACCACCGCCACAAAGTAAACCGGCCCCTGCGGACCCTTCGCCAGGCCGGCCAACGCGCAAAATGCATAACCCGTGGCCCAGGTAATCCCACCTGACCATCCGCGAGAGTATCCCCAATGCCAAAGCAGCAGTGAAGCAGCCACCAGCAGTGTGAACAGTCCTTCTGTCTCCGCCAGCCGCCCAATCTCCATGACCTGCGCCATGGTGGCAAACGCCAGACCCGAAGCCAGAGCGCCGCCCGACGAGAGAAACGTCCGCGCATAGCCGTAGACCAGCACGCTCGTCAGCAGCACCGCGGTCACCGTGGGGAGACGCACGGCCAGCAAATCCACTTTTCCGCGCAGCATGCCCAATAGCGCTATCGGATAACTTCCCAGCGGTGGCCGGCTCAAATAAACCTGCCGCTGCTGGGTGGGAACAATCCAGTCGCCGCTTTCGAGAATCTCGACGGCCACCCGCGCCCGTCGCGACTCCTCTCCACGAATCGTCAACGTGGTAAGTCGCGTAAAGTAAATGCCGATCACCACCAGCGCAAGCACCGCCAACTGCGGTTCTCGCCACCAGGGGCGCGCTCGATCAGCGGGAACATTCGCATCCATGCAAAAAAGTGCGATCCGAGATCTTGGGTCGGGTCCAACGAATCGCCCAAAGAGTCCCAAAATCAACGCCTCACGACAAGACCACAATCAAGTTCGCCCTCTCCCCCGTCGCGGGAATAAGGTTCGGGGTGACGGGGTCGGGAGTTCTTGGTAAGCGGTTGCCGAACCAAAAACTCCCGGCCCCTATTGGGTGACAGCAAAAACAAATGGATCGGCCCTGAGGGGAGAGGGGAGTCCGTTGGCAACCTGATTAGCTGGCACGACTCCGACGGATCGCCCGCGGCCAGGTCGCATAAATCAAGCAGGTCAGCATCGTCAGCCCCAATCCGCTTCCGCAGACGAGCATCAAGGCCACCGCTAAATTGCCGTCGGCTCCCAACAGTGCTGACAGCCCCGCGCCGACGAAAAGTCCGATTCCGAACGCGAGACCACTGATCACGGTGAACACCCACATCCTGATGAGCGACCCGATAAAACCCGCGACCCAATCGACATGTCCCCAGGTGCTCTGTTGAGACCGTTCAAGTCGCCCGATCGCCAAGGCTCTAAAGATAGCGGGTACACCCACGGTCGCCAGGATGACGCCTAGCCAGGGAAGATGAGTCGTCACGGCCACCCACACCGAGATCAGCGTGACGGCCAGCAGTAAGGTCCTCAGCGAGAATGTGCCAACCGATTCCGCCGGCGGTGGCGCGGTGACCGGCGGCGAACCATCCATCGGCCGTCCACATTGCGAACAGATCGAGATGCCGCTCGGCTCTTTCCAGCCGCACATCGCGCAAACAATTGCATGATGATTGGTATCGATCATTCACGCACCCGCCTACATCGTAGGCGCCTCGGGTTCGTTGCAGAAGCCGCTGGACTTTCGAGAATTGCGCCACCACAGCAGCCCGAAGACAACAACCAGCGCCAACGCAACCCATTGATACCCGGTCAGCCCGAGCCACAGCTTCGCCTCCGGTCGAATGAACTCCGTAGCAAAGCGGTACATGGAATACGCGATGATGTACGCCTTGATGAGTTGCCCGCGCCAAATACCCTGCCGGTACAGCACGGCAAATACACCTGCGATTGTCAGATGAAAAGCAGCTTCGTAAAGCTGCGTGGGATGCCGAGGCAGCGAGTCGCCGGCTGTGGGAAATCGCACTCCCCACGGCAGCGAAGTCGGTATTCCGTAACAGCAGCCGATCGCAAAACATGCCAGGCGTCCGATTCCTATTGCAACCGCGACAGGCACGGCAAACGAATCACCGGTTCGCACACGCACATCGAGCGCCCATTTAGCCAGTTCAACTCCCAGGTAGCCGCCCACCAAGCCGGTGAGAATGGTCTTTCCGTCGCTGAACCAGGCGGCGCCGCTCAGCATTCCGTTCATATCCGCTAGCACAAACGGCAGCTTGGCCCCGATCATCGCCCCGCAGAACGCCCCCAGCGCGATGCCGATTCGCTGCGTGCGATCGATTGGCAACCGAGCTTGCGTCCGCCGCGCAATCGCCCACGCCGCCGCGATCGCCAGTCCCATGATGGAAGCATACACCAGCCGTATCACACCCGAGCCCCGATTCCCGACTTCTGAATCCCGCGAAGCACCGGCAGCGGCGCATGCCCGTCGCGATAAAGCACATTGTACGCACAGAACGGAATAATGTGCCCACTTGGCAGCACATGATGAATGCAACATTTCATCAGCCGCCGCACGTCAAAATTGTAAGCATCGAGAAACGACGTAATGGTGATCCTAAACAAATCGCGAGGCGAAAGCTGTTCGGCTACCACGCGGCCGAAGAACTCCGCCGCCACGTTTGTCACCGTCTCCCTCGCCTCTGCCGCAAAGGAGAGAACCGGGGTGAGCAGGTCTTGCGAGCGAGTCGACACTACGCCAACGGCAGGCCCATCGCATCCTTCACCGCATGCCAACTTTCGCAGGTACGCTTCCACGCGCGCCCGAGCCTCGGGGCGCGTGAACGTAATCCCGTTGGCCAGCAGATTCAGATTGTTTCTCACGTCGATAAATCGAGACAGGGGTGTGACTCGTCCATCACGACGATAAGCATAGGTCAGCGTGTGGCAATTGGGGTGGGCGCACGGCAGCGGCAGAAAATCGCTCTCGACGAACATCCCCTCGGTCTGCCGCTCGATCTCGCGGACCACATCGGGAAACGTGATTCGCTTTTCCAACGTCTCGGGCAATACATGCCGACCCGAGTACGTGGCGGGCTGAATGCTCAAACCCGCGATCCACGGCCGTTCGATGCCGAACCGCACCAGATCGCCAAGCTGATGGTCGTTCACGTCCGGTTGCAGGGTGACGACGAGCATCGCGTTCAAGTCATGCCTGCCGATCATCTCGATGGCCCGCATCTTGATTGCGGCCAGCGGTTCACCTCGCAGCGGCACGAGCACATCGTCGGTCAGACCGTCGAACTGCAAGTAGATTTCCAGCCGATGACGATAGCGGGCCAACTCGGCGACGAACGCCTCGTCGTGCGCCAATCGCACGCCGTTGGTATTCAGCATGATGTAGTCGATTGGTTGCCGCGAGGCATAGTCGAGCACGCGAAAGAAGTCGGGATGAATCGTCGGCTCCCCGCCGGAGAGTTGCAGCAATTCCGGCCGGCCTTCGACCTCCACCAGCCGGTCAATTGCCGCGATGCACTCTTCATAGCTCAGATGCCTGCCGCCGGGACCGCTGGCCGCATAGCACATCGGACATTCCAGATTGCACGACGAAGTCATTTCCAACAGCCCGATGCAGGTGTGCTGTTCGTGCTCGGTGCAAAGCCCACAATCGTAAGGGCAGCCCTTGTCCGCCTCGACGCCAAATTGCGGCTGTTTGCCGGGAATGCTGAACTCATTGCGGTCGAACCAGCGAACATCGCTGCAGACGAAATCTTCACGAAACCCATGGGTCGGGCAATGCTTGCGAAAGTAAACGCGTCCGCTATTTTTGACCAGAATCTTTGCCGGCACGAGCGCGAGGCACTCCGGACAGAGGCTCTGTGTCATGCCGAGGAAGGTGTGGTCACGAAGTTGCATAGGTTGAAATCGGTTTCGTGTGTGCCAAATAACTAGACTCGCCGCCGGCGACGTGATTGCATATTCAGCGCTCCTGTCTCGGCCAGTTTCTCCACATCAGATAAATTACCAGTGCTGCGGCGGTCAGAACTCCCAACCCAATCGCGAATGCAAAAACCCAACTCGGGAAGAATTCATTCTGCCGTGCAATCCTACCGGAAACCTCATTGAGGGCCACCGCACCCCAGCACCCTGCGAAGCACGCCACACAGAAGGCAATGCAGCCCGCGGCCGAAATCAGCAGCATCAGCCCCATGGAGAGTGCCATCGCGGCCGCTTTGTCGGCGGCATTCCAGCTTCGGCCACGTTGCATGTCCCTGCGGCCGGTCGCCCAGGTGCGAGCCAACGCGGGCACCGCAATCACCAACAGCGGTATGGCCAGCCCCGGAGCTGCGACAATTCCCCCCATCCCCACGCAAGCCAGCGTCAACACCAACATCAGCGTGCTGAGAGAAAAGCTAAAGCGGTTCGACTCAACAACGACGCTCTCTCCAAGGACCGGTACTTCCCGTTCCAGCAACGTCGCATCGCACATCGGACAGCGAATCAGAAAGTATGCGGTCTCATATCCGCACTCCGGACACCTGCGTCGCGTTGCTGCGTGGGAAGCCATCTTCACACCTCTGCGTACATTCTATCCGATTGCTGCGATCTTCACTTCCGCCGCTTTCGCGAATTGTTTTTTGTAGAACGCCCAGGCCGAGAGGGCCGAGAGGTGCATCTCGCGGAGCAAGATGGCTACACTTGCCCCTTTGACCGTTCCAGTCGTGTCGCATAATCCGCTGCCAGCGATTTCACTCGGCGGATGATCTGGCCCAGCATCACGCCGGTGAGGCCGAGTGCGGCGAGCACGATGAATTGCTGGTAGCGCGGCACCAGCATACCGGCGCGCATTGCTTCCGGGGCGAACCAGCGGGCGTAGCCGAGCAGGAACAGGTACGCAGCCATTGTGCCCAGCGTGGCACACCAGACCAGCCGCAATTGGAAGCGCAGGCCAGAGAGCACGATGATCAGAAAGTAGCCCACGACCATCGCGCTGCGCGGGCCGTGGGCCACCATCAGCATCAGCGTGAGCAGCAGGATGTCGCAAGTGGTGGTAACGTATTTCAAGCCGGGCGGAAATATCTGCTCTCGCAACAGCACGTGCACGCCCAGAGCGACCAGCGTCCAGGCCACAGCCACGGCGGTGATGACCTGATGCGCCTTCAAATCGACCGTCGCCCCCAACTGCAGCCACGCCGAAGCATACCCCGAGTTGGCCAGGAGTTCGATCGAATAAAATACGCCAATCGCGATGATCCGCAGCAAGTTGGCCCGGGCTTCCCCTTCGACCTCTTGCCAGCGTCCGACAATGAACCATTGCCGTTCGGCGGTGTCTGGCGATGCGGGTGGAACGGCGGATGTAGCAGACATGCGGCACCTGCGGGCCGGGAATGTTGCCGCATCGTACCGCCGATGCTCGAGGGGCGACAAGCCGGAAGGCCCTGCGGGGTTTCCTCTGGCTCGCAGGCGGGGCCGGGTGGGGTTTATCTTGGGAGTCGATCGGCGCTTCCGGGGCCGCGCGACAGGCAGTCCCCGTGGGTGCCGCACGGCTCGCGGCAACTACGTTCGCGCTTCTAGCCCATTCCACCTCCGCAGGCTAAAATCGGAGTAACCGTTCACGGGCCAAGCGAGGGGGACAGGCACATTTTCCCGGGAACCACGTTGGGCGACCGTCCAACAAGACGACGCGCCTCTTTTGAATTCGCCGGGAAAATGAGCCAGTCCCCGGCCCGTGAACGGTTACAAATCGGAATGTCCGACGAACCGCCGCGTTCGTCATGATCCGGAGGGTAAGCGAACGGCTAGCGGCGACACTGGAAATGTCGTGCCCCGCAAGGGGTTGCGGGTTCGAGTCCCGTGCCCTCCGCTCTTTCTAACTAGCGCCCGCACCTAGAGTTGTGCGGGCGCTTT
>SXHT01000350.1 GCA_005773095.1 Planctomycetaceae bacterium | reverse complement strand
CCCTACGACCAGTTTGTGCGCATGCAAATCGCGGGCGACGTGCTCCAGCCCGACGACTACCACGGTCTCCCAGCCAGCGGCTTTCTCGTGGCAGGGCCTTTTCCCGGGCAGATTACCGCAAAGACGGTGGAGCGGATTCGCTACGACCAGCTCGACGACATGCTGATGACCGTCGGCGGGTCGATGTTGGGCCTCACGCTCGGTTGCGTGCGCTGCCACGATCACAAGTACGATCCACTCCAACAGCAGGATTATTACGCGCTTGCGGCCTCGCTGGCGAAAACGTCGCACGGCTCGCGGTCGATCGATCCCGATCCGGCGGCCAACCGGCGACGCATTCAGCAACACGCGCATGAGCACGAACAACGACTGGCCGCTCTGCGCAAGTTCTCGAGCGAGGAGTTGCCCCAGCGATTCGAGGCCTGGCGGACCGCGGAGTTGGCCCGGCAGCCCGAGGCGCCTCGCTGGCAAGTGCTGGAACCGGTGGTGCTGGAGGCTGAGCGATCATGGCTCAAGGTCCTGCCAGGAAACATCGTGGCTCACGATGGCGCGATTGCCCCGGGGACGATGTTGCAGCGTAAGGGGGAGCGACGCGCGGTTGCCCAGGAAGAGGTGTATCGCGTTACGGCCTACACGCACCAGGCGAATATCGCATCGCTGCGGCTCGACGCCTTGACCGACCAATCCTTGCCGAAGAATGGGCCTGGGCTCAACGGTGATGGCAGCTTTCAACTGGTCGAGTTGAAAGTAATTGCTCGGCCGCGCGATCCCAACCTGAAAGAGGCTCCGCTCGAACTCAAGCTTAAGGCGGTTCACGCGGCTTTGTCGGACAAGGATCAGCCGCTGGCGAACGCGCTCGATGGATTGCCGACCACCGCTTGGGTGGTGCGGGAGACGGCTAAGAAAGATAACGCCGCTGTGTTCGAATTGGAGACGCCGTTGACCGGCTTCGCGGGGGGAACACAGTTGGACTTCGAGCTGAAGTTTCGCGATGTTGGTCTGGGCCGAGTCCGGTTTTCACTTTGCACGCAGCCAAACCCATCCACCTGGGCGGGCGATCAAGCGCCACAACATGTCGGTGAGATGCGGGCAATCTTGGCGACCAACAACAACCAACTGCCGGCGCCGCTGCGTGAGGCTATGGCGCAATGGTTCGCTCCTTTTGATCCGGAAACCGCGAATGTGTTCCGCGCATTCCGCGATTACCACTTAACTCTGCCGCGTCCGGAGTTGGCCAATGTCTACACCACGATCGGCGGCGGCCAGGATGTGTACCTGCTCCGCCGTGGCGAGGTGGAGAACAAGCAAGGTAAGGCTGAGCCGAATTTCGTTCAAGTGCTCACCCGCGGCGACTTGTATTCGGCGGCCGCTTCGGTTGATCCTCGTGTGTCGCTGGCCAATGCCATGACCAGCGTGGAACAAGGCGCGGGCCCGCTATTGGCACGGGTGATCGTCAACCGACTCTGGCAACATCACTTCGGCAATGGAATCGTCGGCACGCCCAATGATTTCGGCGCGCAGGGAGACCGCCCAACGCATCCGGAACTGTTGGAGTGGCTGGCTGGCCAACTGATACGGGGCGGTTGGAAGCTCAAGCCGCTTCACAGGCAGATCATGCTCAGCGCGGTGTATCAGCAATCGCACGAAGTCTCCCCCGACGCATTGAAGGTCGACCCGGCAAACCGCTACTTGTGGCATTATCAACCGCGACGGCTGGACGCGGAGCTGATTCGCGACGCGCTCCTGGCGACGGGCGAAAGCCTCGATGTCACGATGTATGGGCCGAGCATTCTCGATAACACGCCGCGGCGCAGCGTGTACCTCCGCGTGAAACGGAGCGAGCTGATTCCGATGATGGTCATGTTTGATGCGCCGGAGCCGACGCAGAGCGTGGGGGAGCGAATCAGCACTACGGTGCCCACGCAATCGCTGGCGATGATGAACTCGCCGCTCGTTCGCCAGCAGGCAGAAAGGCTGGCGCAGCGGATTCGGCCGGCCGATCCGCGGCAACTGAGGGGCTCGATCGACCACGCCTACCAGATCGCCTTCGCGCGGCAACCGAGCGACGCGGAACGCCGTCGCATGCTGGATTTTCTTGAGCAGCAGCGTGCTGCGCTCCCCAACGACGTGGCCGTGACGGATCGGGCGCTCGTCGAATTCTGCCACGTGCTGTTGTGTCTGAGCGAGTTTGTGTACATTGATTAACCGAGCTGCCATGTTCAATTTCTACAACTCCGCCGATCTGCACCTTCCCGCGCGACGACGTTTCCTTCAGGAGGCGGGCCTGGGGTTCGGCTCGTTGGCGCTGGCCGGCTTGCTCCACGGCGAATCGAGCGGCGATCCGGCTGCGGGTCTCCTGGCGTTCAAACCGCCGCAGTTTCCGGCGAAGGTGAAATCGATCGTATGGCTGTTCATGACGGGCGGCCCCTCGCAAGTCGACACCTGGGATTACAAGCCGGAGTTGCAGAAGCGTGATGGCCAGGATCTCGCTGGGTCCGATCCGAAAACGGGTTTCTTTACTACCAGCGGCAAATGCTTGAAGTCCCCGTTTGAATGGAAGCAGCACGGCGAATCGGGCTCGTGGGTTTCGGGTCTTTTTCCGCACCTCTCGAAGCACGTCGACAAGATGTGCTTCCTACACTCGATGCACCTGCGGCAGAACAATCACGCCCCGGCCTCGATCGAGCTCATGTGCGGCACCAATCGCCCTGGGCTGCCGGCGCTGGGGGCTTGGATGACCTATGGT
The DNA here is from genome assembly GCA_005773095.1 of Planctomycetaceae bacterium. Taxonomy (GTDB): domain Bacteria; phylum Planctomycetota; class Planctomycetia; order Pirellulales; family PALSA-1355; genus SXHT01. Next base: position 2,813 of record SXHT01000350.1, on the reverse strand, counting down.
CTTGGTTCGATGAACCAAGATTTGCCGTCGTACGTGGTGCTGCACGACACGCGACCGCGCGGCGATGATCAGATCTGGTCGGCCGGGTTCTTGCCGAAGGCTTATCAAGCCTTGGCGCTCGATGCCCGTCGGAAGGAATCGATCGATAATCTGTTGCGCGACGCCAAGCATAGCGACGGGCAACAACGTGCGCAGCTCGAATTGATTCGCCAGATCAACCAAGAGCACGCGGCCACGCGTCCTACGCAGGCCGATCTCGCGGCCCGCATCAATTCGTACGAACTTGCGTACCGTATGCAGATGGCGGCCCCCGAGGCCCTCGATATCACCATGGAAACGGAGGCCACGCACAAACGTTACGGTCTCGACAATCCCGAGTGCGCCACATTCGGGCGGCAGTGCTTGCTCGCCCGGCGGCTCGTAGAGCGGGGCGTGCGGTTCGTGCAAGTGTTTGCCGGCAAGGGTGTTGACGGTGATGGCAGTGTGAACGACGTTCCTTGGGATTGTCATGGCGATCTGAAAACGAACCATCGTTCGTGCGGATTGTACACCGATCAGCCCGCTGCCGCGTTGCTTGCGGAACTCTCAGAGCGAGGGTTGCTGGAATCGACACTTGTGATCTGGGGAGGTGAGTTCGGACGAACTTCTGATTCACAGGGATCCAAGGGACGCGATCACAATCCCAACGGTTTCACGATCTGGCTCGCCGGGGCAGGCGTCAAAGGGGGCTTCCACTACGGAGCGACCGACGAGTTCGGCTACAGGGCCGTGCACAATAAAGTTCATGTGAACGATCTGCACGCCACCCTTCTGCATTTGCTGGGTATGGAGCACACGAAGCTGACCTACCGCTTCAATGGTCGCGACTACCGCCTCACCGATGTCGGCGGGGAAGTGATCAAGGAGATTCTGGTCTAAGCGGCCGCGCCGGAGGGCTTTGGCAACCCATGACCTTCTAGGACGATTCCTCACCTAGTCACAAATTTCGTGCCGAGCGGTAGTGCCTGTGTCCCCGGCTGCCCCCTACCGTGTGCGTGCTGGGGCTCGGTGGATTGGTATCCTCCGACGGCCTATGGCTCGGTTCTAGTTCTTTACCAGTTCGTCTGCACCAAGCATAGTAACTTGAAACTCATACTTGAAACAGGAGACTCGAAGCGATGAAACGCATCGACTTAGCAGAACTGTTGATTCGTTATGGCTGTGGACCCATCAAGTTCACGGGAACGGACGACGCCCTGTTCGAAAGGCGACTCGTTTTCGATCACGTCATCGATCCCAAACAAGCCGGCCCACGCGAGATGTTTGAGGCGCTGGCAGTGGCCACGCGGGACGTGCTCGCCCAGCGCTGGATAAAGACTACGCAACATTACGACCGAACTAACCCCAAGCAGGTCTATTATCTTTCGATGGAGTTCCTGCTCGGCCGATCTCTGGCAAACAACATCACGAACCTACTGCTGACACCGGCAGCCGATGCGTATGAAAAGGCGAAAGGAATGAAGATCGCCGAGTTAGTCGAGCAGGAACCGGATGCCGGGCTAGGCAATGGGGGTCTCGGTCGGTTGGCCGCCTGTTTCATCGAATCGCTCGCTACCCTTGGAATTCCTGCAATTGGCTACGGTTTGCGGTACGACTACGGGATTTTTCGTCAGGAGATCGTTAATGGATATCAATTAGAACAACCGGACCCATGGCTGGATCGGGCTGACCCCTGGGAGGTAGCTCGTCCGAACGAGACCACAACGGTTCCGCTAGGTTCATCTTTTGACATTCAGGGCGGGCAAATCGTCGTCCATCGGGGCCAAAAAACCCATATGCTTGGTATCCCCTACGATCGTCCTGTCGCTGGCTACGGGGGGAAGACAATCAACACGCTCCGACTTTGGAAGGCGGCCACTCCAGCGACTTTTGACTTCGGAGAGTTCAGCAGCGGCGACTTTTTTGGAGCCGTCTCCGACAAGACGCTGGCCGAATCGGTGACACGCGTCCTCTATCCGGACGACTCGACCCTGCGTGGCCGATCGCTGCGATTCCTGCAAGAGTACTTCCTTGTCCGATGTTCGCTGGCTGATATCGTTACGCGTTTCCGCCGACGAGGCAACGATTGGTCCGCACTTCCAGACAAGGTGGCCATCCAGTTGAACGACACACACCCGGCGATGGCTGTTCCAGAGTTGTTGCGAATCCTGCTCGACGAAGCCGGGTTAGGTTGGGATGAGGCGTGGGATCTGACCGTGCGCACTCTAGCCTACACCAATCATACACTTTTACCTGAAGCGCTGGAAAAGTGGTCGGTGGAGCTATTCGAAGCCCTGCTACCGAGGCACCTTGAAATTATTTATGAAACCAATCGACGATTCCTGCATGATGTCCAATCAAAGCACCCTGGAGACGAAGCCTGCCTGGCCCGTGTTAACTTGATTGAGGAAGGAGCGGAACGCAGGGTGCGCATGGCGAACCTCGCCATTGTTGGAAGCCACAGCACCAACGGAGTAGCGGCAATTCACTCGGAATTGCTCCGTACAAAGACGGTTCCAGACTTTGCCGAGCTTTTCCCAGAGCGATTCACGAACAAGACAAATGGCGTTACGCCACGGCGATGGCTGCTGCTGGCGAATCCCGAACTGTCGACTTTACTTACGGACACGGTCGGTCAAGGCTGGGAGACGGACTTGTCTCTCCTCCGCAAGATCGACCCCTTAGCCACGGACGCTGGGTTCCAAGACAAATTTCTTTCGGCTAAGCGCCGAGCCAAGGCTCGCTTCGTGGATTGGATCAAGCGGACGGCCAATATCAGCCTTGATCCCGACACT
>SXHT01000040.1 GCA_005773095.1 Planctomycetaceae bacterium | reverse complement strand
CTCCCCTTGCGCCGCCAATTCACGTGCCTGTCCGGTTCCCTCCCCTTGCGCCGCCAATTCACGTGTCTGTCCGGCTCCCTCACCCGTGCGGGGAGGGCTGGGGAGGGGGTTCAGTCCGCCACCATGTACCGCGATCAGCACCAACGCGACTTTGCTCGTGACCTGCACAGTCAACCGGCCGAAGCCGAAAAGCGACTCTGGCGATCGCTTCAACCAGGGAACGAAAGCCAATCACGCAGCCAGGGCCAATCAGTTATCCGCTGTAGGGCCGGCTGTGCCGGCCGGATTCGCGTGACTTTCCCATCCACGGCCGGCACAGCCGGCCCTGCCAGGTTACCGAATGTAAAACACGGATCGGCCATGATCACCCAGCCGGGCCAGTTGATGATGCTGGCGATTGCGCAATATACTATCCAGATTGAACACCATGCGTCCTTTTCGCAGGAGCCTTCCCGTGTCAGGCAAGTTCTTATTTACCAGCGAATCGGTCAGTATGGGCCATCCCGACAAATTGGCCGACCAGATTTCCGACGGCGTGCTCGACGCCTTGCTCGCTCAAGATCCCCTGAGTCGCGTTGCTTGCGAAACGATGGTCACCACCGGCATCGCTATCGTCGCCGGCGAGATCACCACCCAAGCCCAGATCGACTATCCGGAAGTGGTCCGCCGGGTAATTCGCGAAGTGGGCTACACCGACGACCAGATGGGCATCTGCGCCGATACGTGCGCCGTGATGGTCATGCTCGATCGCCAAAGTCCGGACATTGCCCAGGGCGTCAACGATAACGCCGCGGCCGGCAAGGATATCGGCGCGGGGGACCAAGGTTTGATGTTCGGCTATGCCTGCCACGACACGCCGGAACTAATGCCGCTGCCCATCGCGCTTTCGCATCGCATTCTCAATCGCTTGACAACAGCCCGCCAAAAGGGCGAAGTCAACTGGTTGCGGCCCGACAGCAAGAGCCAGGTGACCGTGGCCTATGAAGGCCACAAGCCGGTGCGTATCGACACCGTGGTTGTCTCGACGCAACATTGCCCGGATGTATCGCACGGCGAAATCGAAGAATTCTTGATCAAAAAGATCGTGGAGCCGGTCATGCCCAGGGAGCTTGTCGAGGGGGAGATCAAATATCATATCAATCCGACGGGCCGGTTCGTGGTCGGCGGGCCGCATGGCGATTGCGGTTTGACAGGTCGCAAGATCATTGTCGACACCTACGGCGGCTGGGGCCGGCATGGGGGGGGTGCCTTCAGCGGCAAGGATCCGACGAAAGTCGACCGAAGTGCGGCGTACATGGCCCGGCACGTGGCCAAGAGCATCGTGGCCGCCGGGCTTGCGGATCGCTGCGAAGTGCAGTTGGCGTACGCGATCGGCGTCAGCGAACCGGTCAGCGTGTACGTCGATACCGAAGGCACCGGCAAGATCGACGACGAAAAAATCACGACCGTCGTGCGTGAGTTGTTTCCGCTTTCGCCCAGCGGGATCATCAGGTATCTCAATCTGCGCCGGCCGATCTTCCGCAAGACGGCGGCGGGCGGCCACTTCGGCCGCTGCGAGCCAGAGTTCACCTGGGAAAAGACTGATCGCGCCGCGGACCTGGTTAAGGCGCTCAAGTGAAGATGCCAAAGATTCGCTCGTTCGGGGCCAGTGCGCCTTCGCCGGCAGTCGGCGTCATCGCATCCGCTGCTCGAACCGCATTGGCCGCGATGCTCGCCGCCGCCATCTGCCTGTTGGTCGTTCGACGGCTCGCCGGCGCATTTTCCGATCCATTGCCGATCGGCGCATTTGCCCTGCTCGGATTTCTTTTCGCGGCGGCGGCCGTGCTGGTTCGCCAGGCGTTGGCAAGATGCATTCCTCACGCTGGGCATCCTTTGGGTCATGAGGAGCCCCATCATGGGGAGCATGATGGCTACACTTGGATTCACTGCACGGGCACACTCATTGCCGTGGCGGGCGCACTTTCGGTCTCATTGCCGACCGCCTCGGCGTTGGGCCTGCTGGCAGTCTGGTTGCCCGTCGCGCTCGAGGAAGGTTGGACTTCCCGCCAATGGTTTGCGGGGCGTCCGTTCGTCGTTCCGCCTTCAGGCAGCACCACGAACGAATCGGAAGTGATTGCGCTCGACTCAGCGCTGGCGGACCTTGCATTCGCCGACACGACGGTCACGCAGCATTTGGTGCGTCGCCGAGAGCTTGATGGCGGCGAGTCGATCTCGGGTTGTCTGCGTGCCGCATTTCTTCCCGGCCAGCGGACGGTCAATGTTCACGTGCCATTCTGCCCGCCGCTCAATTCTTTGCCGCCATGTTCGGCTGAAACCATCGACGGCCCACCAGCCCGCGTGAAGGTGGCTCAGGTATTTCCTCAAGGAGCGCGTCTGGAAGTCCGGCTCGACACGACAGCGACGGAGCCGCAGCAGGTCGTGATCGAATTCTCAACAACGTAGGTCAGGTCATGGATCGGCCGTGGCGGACCTTCGAGCCTGACTTGCGTTGCCCTTGGAAGGAGATTCCATGCGTGGAGTCTGTTCATTGTGTCGGCCCGGAGCGTATCGTACATGCCGAACGCATGGCTCTTGAATCGAGGCTCCGCCCACGACGTAGGCCCCGGCAGCCACCCGGCAACGTGGAATGTCGATATCTGAACAAGGAGCCCGGAGGCAGTTCTCACATCTTGACGTCGATGCCCGGCTTGAAATCCGTCGTCTCTACGCTCACGCTGAAAATGCCGCCGACGTGTTCAATTACCAGGAAGGTGTCACTGTCGGCGCCGCCAAACAGGCTGTCGAGCTCACCATCGATGCCGCCGCCATCCAGTTGGTCGTCACCCGAGCCTCCGTAGAGTCGATCCTTGCCGGTGCCACCGTTCAGGTAGTCGTTTCCGCCGCTACCAATCAGCTCGTCGTTACCGCTCATTCCGGCCATGAAGTCGGCGCCCAGACTGCCGAAAAGGACGTCGTTGTGTGCGCCGCCGTCAAAAAAGTTCTGGCTATATTCGGACTGATTGGGAGAGCAGGCCCAAAGCTTGTCGTTGCCGTTATTGCCAGACAAGTAGTCTTCGCCAAGTCCTCCCTCGATGATGTCATCGTTGTCGCCGCCGTTGAGATAGTCGAGGCCGGCGAAGCCGTAGATTTTGTCGTTGCCGCGATCGCCGTTGAGGTAATCGGTTCCCTGAGAACCGTTGAGGGTGTCGTCGCCGTCGCCGCCATTGGCGTGGTTGGTGCTGAAGTCAGTGCCCCCTGGCACGCCGGTATAGATCGTGTCCTTGCCTGCGCCGCCGTTTAAGGTGTCGGCGCCCAGACCGCCGTAAAGGTAATCGTTCTTTCCACCGCCGGTCAGCGTGTCGTTACCCTCCATGCCGTAAGCAAAGACACGCAGTTGCGACGTGGGTGCGTTGTAGAAAGTGTCGTTCCCTTCCCATCCGTTGAAGAAGACATCGCCGCCGGTCACCGCCGACGTTTTAAAGAGATGGATCGTGCCGTTCACTTCAACGTGGTAATAGCTGCCATCGATGGAGACTTTGGCATTGTCGCCGCGATTGCTCCCGTTGATTCGAATGTCACCGTAGGTGAGTTCGACCGTGGGCGGAACATACGGACTCGATGGATCGTCGATGATGCCGCCGTCTGTGATGGTACCCAAGTCGCCGACAACGGTGGCTGTGCTGGTCGCCTGTGGAGTGGCGGTTGTCGTTGACGAGAGTTGTGCAGCTGAGATTTGGCCGTCAAATTGAGTCGATTCCTTCGCCGTTTGTACCGAGTTATTTCCGGCTGTGGGACGTATGAACGGCCGGTAGTTTTCCAACGACGCGGCCAGATCGCCAGCCATCAATTGGCGGTCTTCGAGGCCTTCGAGCAAATAGCTGCGTTTTCGGACCGACGTGTGCCTGCGTGAAAACATGGGTCTTCCGTTTCCAGATAGGGGTTCAAGGTCAGAATTGGCGAGGCGTCACGCGGCCGTCGCTTTTCTTACTCCCAGTAAGCGTGAACGGATTCGCCCTGTTACAAGAGCTCGCCCTGGACGACCGCCAAGAGACGCCTATGCGGGTATCGTGTCGTGAAGACTACGACGAACAGAACGGCACGAGCTTCGGCTGGCGGCCGCCTTGAAGTGGATTATCGGCCGAGGCACGCCGCCAGGAAGCCAGCGCCCCGGGGTAGCCATCATCCCGGCGCGCCGACCCATCGGGAAGACGTTCGTTCGAGTGAAATTTTTCCTCCAACTGGAACAATTCTGGTGGAAGATCAACCGTCGCTGCGCGAGACCGAACCCGATCCTGCTTGGCGCGTCTATTGCCCTTGGGCGACGACGAAAAATCGGCGATAATTCCCAAACACTCGATATTGACGGCATCGACCATGGCACGCTGGCCGCGCACGGTTTGGACTTCGATTTACACCTATGCGGTGGTCTTTTTATTGTTTCCACTCTTGTGCGCGCTGGCCTATGCCTGGGTGCGTGGTTGGATTTGATGAAAAGGCCCAGGGACAGCCGTCCCTGGGCTCGCGTGGCGATTAAGAAAATTTCGCAACTCGTGAAGCACGAACTCCACACCTACCTGGAACCACACGGGCAGACCCATCTGCTGGCCCATTGGGATGCGCTCGCGCCGCACGAGCAACAGCAGCTTGCGAAGCAGATTCATGAGATCGATTTTCCGCTGATGGCTCGGCTGCATCGCCAGGGGGGCGCCGGCGTCGATTGGACCGAACTGGCCCAACGTGCCGAGCCGCCTCCAGCGTATAGGCTGAACGGTGAAGGTCGCACCTGCTCGCTCGAAGACGTTCGCCGCCCGGGTGAGGTGGCACTTTCCGCAGGCAAAATCGGCGTGATTCTCGTCGCGGGAGGGCAGGGGAGCCGGCTCGGATTCGATCATCCCAAGGGCATGTTTCCCATCGGGCCGATCAGCGGCGCGTCGCTGTTTCAGGTGCTCTTCGAGAAAGTCATCGCCCGCTCGCGGCGGCACGGCGTAAGGATTCCGCTATACCTGATGACCAGCTCGGCCACGCACGAACAAACGATCGAGTATCTTCGCGAACACAACCACTTTGGTCTGTCCGCGGACGACGTGAAGATCTTCTGCCAAGGCACGATGCCCGCAGTCGATCTCCGCACGGGTCGGCTATTGCTCGAAGAGAAAGGCAAGATTTTCAAGAACCCCGATGGCCACGGCGGAATGCTGGCGGCGCTTGCAAAGAGCGGTGGCTTGGCGGATGCCAGGCGACGGGGCATCGAACAGTTCTTTTATTGCCAGATCGACAATCCACTGGTCTCGATGTGCGACCCGGAATTTCTCGGCTACCATTTGATCGCCGGCGCCGACGTCTCGACGCAAGTCGTCGCCAAGCGCGACCTGCGCGACAAAGTGGGCAATGTCGCGATCATTGATGGTCGCATGCAAGTCATCGAGTACAGCGATCTCAATCCACTCTCCGACGAGATCGTTGGCCGCAAAACGTCGGACGGCAAGCCAGTGTTCTGGGCCGGCAGCATCGCGGTGCATGTGTTCGACCGGACGTTTCTCGAACGCATGTCCGATCATGCGGAAGGGCTGGCGTTTCACGCGGCCAAAAAGGCCGTGCCGCACGTGGATGTCTCCGGGCAGCGAATCGAGCCGGAACAGCCCAACGCCATTAAATTTGAACGGTTCATCTTCGACCTGCTGCCCGCGGCCAGGAACGGCATCGTCGTGGAAGTGGACGAATCGCTGGCCTTCGCGCCGCTCAAGAACGCCTCCACCGAAAAGACCGATACGAAGGAAACCGTTCAGGGCGCCCGCATGGCCGTCGAACGCGCCTGGCTGCGATCGGCGGATGTGCGAATCGGCGACCAGGTGCCGATTGAAATCAGCCCGCTGTTTGCACAAGATGCCGATGATGTGAAGAAACAATCCGGTCGCCTGCCAAAAGCAATCGATCGCTCCACTTATTTGACTCCTGACGCGCTTTCACCCTGACCCCCGCTCAATATGCTCCACGCGATCATCATGGCTGGCGGATCTGGCACGCGGTTTTGGCCGGAGAGCCGCAACGCGCGCCCCAAGCAACTGCTCCGTTTGGTCGGCGAGCAGTCGATGATCCAGGCCACGGTCTCGCGATTGGGTGATCTGGTGCCGGCCGATCGCGTGCTGGTCGTCACCAACGCCCGGCTGGTGGACGAGATTGCCGCGCAACTTCCGCGGCTTCCTCGCGATTCCATCGTCGGTGAGCCATGCAAGCGAGACACGGCTCCTTGCATTGGACTGGCGGCGATGCTGGTGTTGCGGAATGATCCAGACGCCACGATGGCCGTCATGCCGTCGGATCACGTGATCACACCGGACGAAAAGTTTCAGGCCGCGATCGAGCTGGCCGCGGAGCTGGTGAACGCCGAGCGATCGCGAATCGTCACATTCGGCATTTTTCCGACCTATCCGGCCGAGTCGTTCGGTTACATCGAGCGCGGCGCGCGATTGAGCGTTCCGTCCGGCACTTCGCCCGCCACTTTTCCCGCGATCTATCGGGTCACGCGGTTTCGCGAAAAGCCGAAGGCATCGGCTGCGAAAGAGTATCTCGATTCGGGCGAGTTCTATTGGAACTCGGGGATCTTCGTGTGGAAGGCCCGCACGATCCTGGCGGCGCTCGAGCAGCATCAGCCGCAGTTGTTTGGCCACCTGAAAACCATCACCGCCGCTCTGGGAAAGCCCGATTACCGCGCGGTGCTCGAACGAGAGTTTACCGCGATTCAAGGTGTGTCGATCGACTATGCGGTGATGGAACATGCCACGGACGTGGCGGTGATTGAGGCCCCGTTTAATTGGGACGACGTGGGAACCTGGCAAGCGATTGGCCGCTTGCAGGGTGCCGATGCCGACGGCAACACCATCATCGGCAAGCATCTGGGAGTGAACACCACGGGCAGCATCGTGCGCGGCCCGCGGGATCACCTGGTTGTGACGTTGGGCCTGCGCGACTGCATCGTCGTGCATACAGCCGATGCCACGCTGGTGGCCAACAAGCACGACGAAGAGTCGATCCGCCAATTGGTGACGCATTTGGAAGCGCGCGGCTGGAGCGAGTATTTGTAATTGGATGAACGATGATCGATGATAGAAGATCCCCCCAGCCCTCATCGCCGATGAACCGCCGCCATTTTCACCGCTGTTTTTCCCACATTTTGGCCGCCGGCTGGTTTGGGGATAGAATGCTCAAAGCGGAAGAAGCGTCCCTCACGTCTGCGAATCCCGCAATGAACGTTCGCGCGCCCACGCTTGGCGGCAAACAATTCTGGGCGGACGAATTGTTCTTTCACGACTGGCATATTCAGCGCAACGTCTTCACGGGGCACTGCCGGCTGCTGGACGGCAGCGACTTCCGTCACGCCTGGGGATCGTTCGACGAGTGCCGCGTTAAGCTCGACGCCATTCGTCGCGATCGCGGCTTGCCCGCCATGAACGGCAGGGGGGTCATCGTGCTACACGGCCTGTTTCGGACCGATAGTTCGATGAAGGGAATCTCCAGGTACCTCCGCGAACAAGGCAAGCTTGCCACGTTCAACATCACGTATCCGTCGACGCGAGGCGACATCAGCGGCCACGCCCAAACGCTTGCCAAGATTGTCGCGGGCTTGGAGGGGATTGAGGAAATCAACTTCGTCGCACATAGCCTCGGCAACCTGGTGATTCGGCACTATCTTGCCGACCAGACCGGCCTGGACAAACGTCTTGACCCACGGATCAAGCGGATGGTGATGCTCGCCCCGCCCAACAATGGCGCTCAAATGGCGGAGGCCTTGCTCACCAATGAGCTGGGTGCCCTGCTGGCCGGCCAGAGTGGACAACAGATTGCCCGCGAGTGGGAGAAGCTCAGCGAGAAGCTGGCCGTGCCGGATTGTGAGTTCGGCATTATCGCCGGCGGACGCAATCAGCAGCGCGGTTACAATCCGCTGCTTGCGGGGGACAACGACCTGATCATCAGCGTGGAAACCGCCCGCTTGCCCGGCGCCGCCGACTTTGCCGTCCTGCCGGTCATCCACACCACCATGATGGATAGCGCCCAGGTGCAAGAGTACACTCTGCGGTTCTTCGAGCATGGTTATTTTGTGTCGCCGGAAGCGCGCCGGCCGATACCGCGAGAGAAAACCTAAACCGAACGCTTCACAATCCCATGATTAAATCCGATCGCATCGCAGGCCTCGACTACGGCAACGTGCGGATCGGCGTCGCGGTGGCTGATGTCGAAACGCGGATTGCCACTCCCTTGGAAAACTACACATGTCGGGGTGAAGCGGCGGATCGCGAGTACTTCACGCGGCTGGCGAAGGAGGAGCGATTGGCGAAATTTGTCGTCGGCCTGCCAGTGCACCTCGACGGCCGCGAGAGCCAGAAATCCGGCGAGGCTCGGCGTTTCGGCGAATGGCTTGGGTGCATCACCAGCTTGCCGGTCGAGTATTTTGACGAGCGTTTTACTTCCGCCGAGGCCGAGCAGCTTCTCAGCGATGCGGGCTTCACCAGGCAGCAGAAAAAAGGGCGGCTCGACAAGCTCGCCGCGCAGATTATGCTCACGGCCTACTTGGAAGCCGACAGCCGGCCGACTTCCGAGCCACAGTCATTGGATTGATCGAGGTCTTCGATGAGCAATCTTACTCCTCCATCCCCTGCGCAAGTGCGCGCCAGGCTGATCTTTGGCTGCGGCTACGTTGGGCATCGCGCGGCGATCCAGTGGCGGCAAATGGGTCATCGCGTTACGGTCGTCACCCGATCGGTCGAACGCTCACGCGCCCTGGCCGATGAAGGTCTTAAGACAATCGTGGCCGACGTAACGCAGCCGGCCACGTTGACGGATCTTCCCGCCGCGAAATTGGTGCTGTTTGCCGTTGGCTTCGATCGGCGGCGGCCAGGTTCGATCGGCGATGTTTATGCGGGTGGAATCAAGCACGTGCTGGATGCGTTGCCGCTCGACACGGGCCGGGTGATCTACGTCAGCTCGACAGGCGTTTACGGACACTCCGACGGCGACTGGATCGATGAAGACACACCGCCGCGACCGACGCGCGAGGGGGGCCGCGCCTGCCTGGCTGCTGAGCAAGTTTTGTTCGCGCACTCGCTCGGCGAACGAGGCGTCGTGCTGCGCTTTGCGGGCATCTACGGTCCCGGTCGTGTTCCGCGCCAGGAAGACGTGCGTGCTGGCAAGCCGATCACGGGCAATGGCGACGGCATTCTGAATTTGATTCACGTCGACGACGCCGTGGAAGCGATTCTTGCCGCCGAGTCACGCGCCACTCCGCCACGCATTTACAATGTATCCGACGGAAATCCCGCGCCGCGCCGCGCTTATTACGAAGAGCTGTCAAGGCTCTTGGACGCGCCGCCACCCCGGTTTTCACCGCTGGGCGAAGCAGGCTCGCAGCGCGCCCGTGGCGCTGACGACAAGCGGGTAAGCAACTTGCGGATGGTCAACGAGCTCGGCGTGACATTGCGTTATCCGTCGTTTCGAGAAGGACTTAGCGCGATTATGTAACTGCCGCTTGTCGCCTGGTCGGTACGACTCTAGAATCCGAGAGCGTTCCGTCGGAAGTGCCGTGCGACCATCGCGGCTTACCAAGTGCCAGAAAAGGATTCGGCTGTGTTATCCCGCAAACCCGTCTTCCCCAATGTCATCGAGATGAATGTTCAGGCGGGCCAGCGCATGGGCTGCAATGTTTACCTGGTATTCGATGGGAATGAATGGATGCTAATCGACGTTGGCTACGATGAAACGGTCGATGAGATCATCGAAATCATTCGCCAGCTCGATTTTCCGCTATCGACTTGCAAGCTGCTCGTCGCCACGCACGCCGACGTGGATCACGTTCAGGGTCTGGCGAAGATCAATCAGGTGCTCAAGACCAAGATTGCCGGCCACCCGCTGGCCGCCGAACCGTTGGCCAAGGGTGATCGCATCAAGACATTCGCCGAAATTGAGCCGCAAGGCATTCATCTGGCGATGCCGCCGGTCAATGTTGACGAGTTGATTGACGAAGGCGACACGATTCGCGTCGGCGGCCTGGAGCTGGAAGTCTGGCACACGCCCGGCCACACCGACAGCCAGCTCGCCTTCCGCCTGGGCAAACTGCTGTTCAGCGGAGATAACATCTATCGCGATGGCTGCGTCGGCGCCATCGACGCCCATCACGGCAGCGACATTCCGGCATTCATCAAATCGCTCACGCGAATTCGCACAAGCCATGTGGAATGGCTGCTCCCCAGCCATGGCCCGATCTTCCGCAAGAACAACGCCTTGCTCGACCAGGCCATCAAACGCCTGGAAGGTTACCTGCATATGGCCGACTGGGGCACCTGCGCCACCGACTGGCCTCTGATGGAAGAATGGGACAGGGAACTGGCGGCCGGGAAGATGCCGGAATGAGCAGGGCCTTGCTTTCCCGAAGGCTCCTCACCAGGTTGGGCTGGCAATTTGAGCGAAGTTCCGATCCGGGCCCAGCGTGAATGCCAGCGGCAAAGTTTTCCCAGGTTACGGCTTGGGTGGTCCGGTTATGCCGGACATGACGGATATTCCCTCAATCCGGCCTGTAACGGCGGCCGATGCTGATTCTTAGAGCCGCAGGCCTTCCCGCAATTCTGGGCCGCGCTCGTGGAGACAATGCACCGATCCAGGGATTCCATGGATGGGAAGGTGGGATGGTGGGAAGACAGGTTTCCTCCCAACCTCCCACCCGTCGAGCCCGACTAATGCTTGTATTTTCCAAGGGGGGACTTATGATCCGTCGGTTGACACTCGCGCTTGCTTGCGCGCTTGGCTTGGGGGCTTCGCTCTCCGCCGAAACTGCCCATGCTCAGCAAGCCTATGGCCGGCAATGGGCTGGCAGTTACACGACGCAAGATTGGAACCGCTT
>SXHT01000349.1 GCA_005773095.1 Planctomycetaceae bacterium | reverse complement strand
GCGTGAACTGAACGCGAGATAATTTCAGGTCCAGCGCCTTGGACATTGTACGCACGTGCTGCGTTTTTACCAGACCGGGCCCGCCTTCGAGCAGGCAGTGCCCGCCGACGAAAAGGCAGGTCAGCACACCGTGTACGACTTCGTCGTGCCCGACGATCACGCGGCCGATTTGTTCGCGCAAGGTGCCATAGCGCTGGGAAAAGGCTTCGGCGCGATTCTGCATTTGCTCAGAGAGATTCATGGGAGAGGGTTCGGGATCAGGGTTGATTTGAAAATAATGAAGCACGAATGACGAACGACGAATGAAACCCCAATACCGAATGACTCATCACAGAGACTCCAAGCATTCGTCAGGCATTCGTGATCAGGATTTCTTCATTCGTCATTGTCGTTTGCGGTTTTCCCAGACCTTCTGCTTGGCTTTCAGCAGTCGGCTGGTGTAGCTGTCTTCCTCCTTGGGACCGGGCATGCCTGGTGCAGCGGCTGGCTTCGGCTTCGGCGCGGCCGCCGGCATCGCGGTTTGCGCGGCGACGGTTTCGGCAGGTGGAGTATCCGGCGCCGGCTCGAACCGCGCGGCGGCGCGGCGCTGATCCAGCGACTGAGTGACTTCCGCCTTTGTGCTGCGGAGCCGTTCCATGACGTTGATTTCCACCCCCGCGCCTTCACGCCGCATGATCTTGTCGCGCAGCGCGACCACCAGCGGCGGCACCCAGGCGAAATTCACGTGAACGCGGCGCGTGAACACGTCGGCAAAAAACACGAGACACGCCAGCATCGCCAGAAGGGGCCAAATGTCCTGATTCCTCGTGGCCTTTGGCAGGTCATGCCGGAATGGATTGAAGCTCAGCAACTGTCGGATGTGCTGCTGCACACCGGCGGGAACTTCCTTGGCTTCGATGACTTGACCCGCCTTGCCGCGCTTGGGCTTCATCGTCGCAAGCGTTTTCAGCAAGGGGTCGTTCGTTTCGCGGTCGCGGAATTCGTCACTGTACGGCACGTTCACCCCCGCCCGGATCGGTGCCTGGCCGGGACCAGGACTCAGCAGCACGAAATAGCTGCCCTGGTCTTTCGCCGGAAATTCACCGATGTAGCGCCCCGGCGCCATTTGCTTCATGTCCAGATCGATCGGTTTCATGTCAGGCCCAACGATCGAGCCGCCCAGATTCAGGAAGTTCAGAAAGTCAGAGTTCTTGTCAAGCGCCGTCAGCACGACTTGCACTTTGCCGTCCTGCAGATCGGTGGCGATGGTGAATTTGCCGGTGTCGCCCACCGGCCTCATCGACCACCGGACCATCTGACTGAACAGCCTGTCATAATGTTCCCAATGGGTCCACGGTTCGGTCCAGCGTTTGCCGGCGTCGCTGGTGAAAGCAACGGCCCTGCCAAGACCATACGTCCAACTGGCCAGCAGCGTACGATTCTCCGGTCCCGCCGGTTTGGGATTCAACAAAGACACTTCCACCAGCGGGCTGCTCTTGACGTTCGTCAAAACATAACCCGTGATCGGCGGCAAGACATCTTCGATACCTTGGATTATCTCATGCGAAAACAGCTTCTGCGGCGACATGCCCCCCTTGTCCTCAAACACCAGTGGCCGCGCGATCTGCCGGGCTTCCTTCTGATAGATCCGCGGCAGCATGTTCGGGTTGGTCACGTTGTAGTGTTTTCCGCCGGTGGCATTAGCAATGCGCTGCAGGATCTGCGGCATGCCGTGAACGCCAAGTCCCACCGTTGTAACTTTGACCTTGAGGGTCTTAAGCTTCCTGAGCACCGTGTTGCTCGGTGGTGAGGGATCGCCGTCGCTGATGATAATCATGTGCCTGGCCGCGGCGTCTTTGAGCTTATTGAACGAGGCCAGGGCCATCTCCATCGACGGTTGAAAGTCAGGCATGTCGCCCGGCACCATCGTGTCGAGCCGCTTGAGCATGAAGTTGCGCCTGTTGCCGATCTTAATCAAGCCCGTGGAAGCGGCCCACAACCATTCGTCGCGCCCCGTCGTATTGCCCCAGTGCAGTACACCCACGTAATCCTGGTTGCCCAGCGCCTTGAGCGCCTCCTGCGCAATGACCTTCTGCCAATGGTTGCCGTTGGGAATCTCGCAGGCGTGCATCACCATCGCCAGCGCGCCCACCGGCACCACCTTGGCGCTCTTGATCTGGAAATCCACGGGCATCGCTTCTTCGATGGGCGTGTTGCTCCAGCCTCCGGCGCCAAAGCTATTGGGACCACCCAGCATGATCAACCCGGAACCCATGTTTTGCGTATTGGCCACGAGCATCTTGAGTTGGTCGTCGCTAAAATGCTCACGCGGCACGTTGGCCAAAATCACCGTGTCGAACGGCTGCAACTGCGCCAGATCGGCGAAGAGCTCATCGGGCCTGCTGCTGCGGACCGTCACTTCCAGATTCATGATCCTCAGGCGTTCGACCAGGTGGTCGTACTCGCCCTTGTTTTCAAAGTCCTCAATCAGCAACACCTGACCGCTGCCGCGCACGTGGGTGAACGTGGTTGCTTGATTGTTTTGCGGCAGCGTATCCTCGCCCACCTTGGCCGGCACAAACCGCGCTTCGTAGGTATAGAATTCCGGCTGGTCGATCTTCTCGCGAATCGTGAACACCCGTTTGCCGGGTGACAGGGTGACGTGTTCCTCGGCGAGCGTCGTCTCCCGGTCACCGGCCCGGCGGACGATCTGCAGCCTGCCCTTGCGCTGGCGTGCGTCGGGAGAAGTGTTGTTAAGCACCACCCGAAGATCAAACGGCTGTCCTTTGCGAACGTCGGGGGGCAACGAAATCTTTTCGACCGCCACGTCACCGCGAACTTCCGTCTGCATGGGAATCACATCGATGCCAATCCCGGCGTCCACAAGACTCCTCGCCTGCTCCACAGCATTGCCCACGTTTTCATTGCCGTCGGAAATCACGACAATCCGCTTGGCCGTGTCGTGGGGGAAGGAAGCCTGAGCGAGCTTGAGCGCCCCGGCCAGATCGGAATACTCGCGATCGACCATACTTTCGATCGCGGGCATCGACTGCACGTCGTCGAAGGGCGGCAGCTCAATCGCTGCATCACGGCCAAATACGATGACGCCAGCGCGGTCTGCCTTGGCATTATCGCGCTGCTTTTCGATCGATTCGTTAATGTACTGCCGCATCAACTCGCTCGGCTCGTTCGGCACGCTCAGCGAGTGGTCGAGCACGAACATCACGGTCAGCTTGTCGCTGTGGCGCACCAACTGGGCTTGGGCCAGCGCCAAAATCACCAGCGTCATCACCACCGACCTCAGCATCAGCGCGAACCAGCGGCGATAGTTGCCCAACCCCGACAGTGAGCGAAAGCTGAACCACCACAACAGCGGCAACAGCCCCAGCAGCGCCAGGTACCAGGGGCTATCGAAGCTGAGCGAGAAGGAAAGCATCGGAAAAATTCGGGATTCCGGAATCAGCCGTCAGGAATCAGCTCAGGCAGACTGTGCTTCCGCAGCGGTCCCTTGAGTCCGGACTGCTGACTCCCGTCACATGGCCACTTGTTGTACTCGATGATTGTTGGTATCCAAAACGAATACGTGGCCTTGGCTGTCGCGGACCAGGGCCCACGGATTGTGCAATTCGCCAGGCTCACGACCGTGCGTACCCCAGCAGCCAAGCGATTCGCCGTCCGAGGTAAACTTCTGCACGCGGTGATTGCCGTACTCCACCACGTACACGTGACCGTCGCCGTCTAAATCCACATCGTAGGGGTAGTACAACTCGCCCACTCCCTGGCCGGGCTGCCCCCAAAGTTTGAGCACCTTTCCCTGAGTGTCAAATACCTGGATCCGGTGGTTGCAGGCGTCGGCCACCCAAACCCGATCCTCCTTGTCCACGGCCATGTTCTGCGGTCGGACGAACTGGCCCGGCGCGCTGCCGTGACTGCCCCACTCGAGCAGGTACTTATGGTCCTGCGAGAATTTCTGGATGCGGTCGTACTCGCCGTACTCCGCGACGTACAAATTGCCGCGCGAATCCTCGACCACGTCCGTGACCCAACCAAACTCGCCCGCCCCGTTGCCATTCTTGCCACCCAGAGTCTTCAGCAGCTTGCCTTCCGGCGAATAGAACAACACCCGGTAGTAATGTGTGTCGGCCACCATCACGTTGCCGTGGCGATCAATCGAGAGACCGGTGGGCCGCCCATTCGCGTGCTCCGGCGTCCGCCAGCGACCGAGGAATTTTCCCTGCGTGTCGAACTTCTGAATTCTCGCCGTGATATCGACGAGATAGATGTGGTCCTTGGCGTCGATGGCAATCGCCCGCGGCTTCTGCAGTCGGCCGTCGGAAAGCCCACGCCGACCCCAGACGTTTTCCAACTCGCCGATGGAACCCGCCGGACGGCTATCGCAGCCGGCAAGCAATGCGAGACTCAGAAAAATGGGGACGCAGAAGTGGTCGAAAGTCGGTTTCGCAGTTAGTGGTTTCATGGCCCCACAGTCTTTCACGCGAAACCCACCCCCGACCGCAGCCCACGGCCGATCAGTGTTTTACATTCGGCAACCTGGTAGGGCCCGCTTTGCCGGCCGTGGATGGGAAAGTCACGCGAATCCTGCCGGCGCAGCCGGCCCTACAGCGGACAACTGATTGCCCCTCAAACCGCAGCCCCGCCGATGCTTGTTTTTTCGCCGGCGGTCGGTCAGAATGTCAGCCTTGGTCTCAAGCTTCATTATTCGACAGCTCTTGCCGGAGTTCAACCAAGGATCCCACGACCCTAGCCGCTCACGGGCAAAGTGAGAGGCACAGGGACAGATTCCCGGGAACCACGTTGGACAATCCCACAACAGGACGATGCGCCTCTGGCGAATTCGCCGGGAAAATGAGCCAACCCCCGGCCCGTGAGCCATGGGGTGGTGGAAAAAAAGCAAGAGACTGCTAGCATGGTGTGGTTGGTTCCTGGAAGTTATTTTGCAAGGGAGATGCACATGACGCGTTGCGCTCAGTCCACCGCACAGTCCCAGAAAATTGCCGCACTCAAGCAAATCATTACGACCGGCAGATTTGAGACACTCGAAAAACTTGAAGATGCCGTGGATGCCTTCCTCTGGGGGGGCGAAGACGAGGAATCGAACGAAAATCGACCGCTCGATTGCTCGCCTTTGACGCAATCTCTGTCCAAATGACCTTGAATCCGAGCCAAGGATTCCGCTATTTTCCCGCCCGGCATCTATTGCTCGGCCGTTTCCCGACTATAATACATTCCGGCACGGGCGGGAAAACGGCTGCTGTGCCGCAGTGAAACTGCCGATCATTAGTGCTGTTGTCACCACGAACTTCCGCGGGCTGCTGACCCGGTCGACGGTCCCTGCGGTTCACCAACTTCAAACCTCATCAGTCACTTCCGGCGGAGGGCCTAAAAAACCTTATGAGCTTGGGTCACAAAATGCCAGGGCTTAGCCCGGCCAGACCTCGCTCGTCTTAAAGCGACTCTCGTCGCCGCAAATCGGCTGGAGGTTTGATTCTATCTGAGCCGGCGATCACTTTAGGTGGTCGCCGGCTCTTTGTATTGGGTTACCCGCTCAAGTCCCGGGGCTGGCTCATTTTCCCGACGAATTCAAGAGGGGTGCATCGTTCTGTCAGGAGGTTGGCCTACGTGTTTCCCGGGGAAATGTGCCTGTCCCCCTCTCTTGGCCTGTGAACGGCTACCCCGCGAGTTTCACCGTCACTTCGATGAGCGTCACCAGGTCCATGGCGTTGTGGTGCATGATCGATTGTAGCTCTCGCGCGTTGCCGGTGCGGACAAATTGATGATAGGCGATCGGGATATCCGCGCCCGATATGTCTTCATGCCGTGTCCGCTTGCAGACCGCCTGCTCCAGCGTCTGCAATTTGCAGTTCGGCAGCCGATGTTTCCATCGCCGCCTGGCATGGTGAAGAAGATCACAGTGAGTGCCTGGCGTGGCACTCACGGTTTCGCAGGAAAACCGGTGCAACGTCGACCGATCCAGCACCATCGGCCAATCAAACGACTTGCCATTGAACGTCACGAGCACTTGATTTCGCCGGACAACATCCCACAGGGTTGCCAAGATCGCCCGTTCCTCGGCATAGTCGCGGGCCAACAGTTGATCGAGCACCCACACATCGTCATCGTGCCAAACGAGTCCGATGAGAAACACCATGGAACCCGCGAAGCCGCACGTTTCCAGATCGAGAAACAGGGTTGATCGTGGAAAATGCCCGGCGAACGCCGCCAATTCCACATGCATGGATTCATGAGCGACTCTGGCAGCGAGCGCACCGTTGGCGTTCTCGCAAAAAAGCCGCGTCGCCTGTGGCCAGAACGCATCCACCGTTTGCCGCACTCGATAGTGTTTTCCCGCGGCGTTCTCGCACTCGCAACCCGCTACAAGGCGCGCAAGCGTTCCATCGCCGATCGCAAAATGCGGGGCCGTGATGCTTCCCTTCCCCGGGGGAAAGGGCTGGACTGAGGGGGCATCACCAAACGCCTGCGCGCGTGGATTGGCTAATGGCAACCGATTGAGCGCTTCGATTCTGCGGCGCAGTTCTTCCGAGAGCATCGCGATCCCCTCCTTGGAGTGCGCGCGCAAGGCATTGATCAACCCTTGGCGTCGTGCTCGCGGCAGTACGCAAGCATTTGGGCGATGCTGGGCCGCCCTCCCTTCGGCAGTACCGTCGTGCTGCCCGCCACCGCTGCCTGCGGATTACTGGCCGCCGCCTGCGGCTTTGCAGGTTCCGGCGGCGCTTCCTTCACCGGCGTTTGCGGGCTCGCCGCCGGCGCCCCCGTCGCCCCCGTCGCCGCCGGCTTGTTCGCCCGCGCCGCCGCCAACATCGCCGCCACTGACATCGTGCCAGCCGCCGGTTTGCCAGCCGCCGGTTTTCCAGCCGCCGGCTTGCCAGCCACTGGCTTGCCAGCCGCCTTCGCTTCGCCTTTCGCGGCGACCTTGGGCGCGGCTTCCTGCCTGGCCTCGGCTTGCCTGCCCGCCGCGGCAGGATCTGGCTTCGGCACGACCTGCAAGTAATACGGGTCGATATCGTACCAGCCGATATTGGCCCAAGCGTCGAACTGCACGAGCGCCCGCCCGCTCATGTTGACCGTCTTGACTTGTCCGGTGTGCCCCTCGAACCGCCGCAGTTCCGGTCGATCCCCAGCGACGACCACAAACTTATCGGTCCACTCTCGTTTGAGCGCCTCAATATTTTCTTGGACGAACATCGTACGGTCACCGACGCCTGGTTGGCGCCAAGCAAACTGCTAATTTGAAGTAGGCTTCAGCAAAAATCAAGAGACTTCAAAGTTCTTGTGCAATCTCCGCCAACGTGGGCGCCGAGTCGGGCGTGCGCGGCCTGGCAACGAACGCCTCATCCTGAGTGTTTCGCGTACTCCTGTGCGAATAACTCGTCTTTTTCGAAGATCGGCGAATACCGGAGTCCTCGTTCGTCAAATAGTCGGCGTGCCCCACGGTCCCGATCCACGAGAGCAATAACAACGGCCACCGTTCCGCCGGCATCTTCAACGGCTTGAATTGCCTTCATGACGGAAGCGCCAGACGTGACAACGTCGTCAACGATAGCCACCGAGGCGTTCGCTGGCAATCGTCCCTCGATTCGCTTTTTCGTTCCGTGATTCTTCACGTCGTCGCGCACCCAGAACCCTTCGATTTCACGACCTTCCTGGTGACAAACAACCATGGCAGCAGCAACCAAGGGCACAGCTCCAATGGCGAGTCCGCCAATCGCATTGACGCCTGGCCAGTTCCGAAGCTCCTCGAACAACACCTGGCCGATCAAAGCGGCCCCTTCGGGGCAGACTCCGATCATCCGACCGTCGATGTAGTAGTCGCTTTTCTCCCCAGATGAGAGAACGAAATTCCCCTTCTGAATGGCTCTGAGGCGGATTAGGGAAAGCAGCCGTTCCCGTGCGTCGTCCATGGAGAGTCCTTTGGCAAACGAGGGGTTCTAAACACCGAACACCGCCACCAGTATGGCTTTGCGCAATGAAGTTATCAAGCGGTCCTTCCGAAGTCGCTTTCGCCGATCCCGATCGTACAAATCCTCCAGGCGATCGAGCGTCTCGGCGCGCGGGGGGCCTCTGTCGAAGTAATGCTCCCTGCCCTGGCGGACGTCCCCTCGTGGTGGCTGCCTGCGGCCCATCGCGGAATTCGTTCTCGGCTCAGGTCCGCCACGCGACTTTGTAGCTGCGGCCGAGCGTCACGATTCGCTGCAATAACGCGTCATACGAAAGGCCGCCGACTTTGGCCGAGGCCGCAAAATCCTCGCCGTTGGACAGGTCCGGGTTCGGGTTCGCCTCCAGCACATAGGCCCTGCCATCGGCCGCCAATCGCAAATCGATTCGGGCATATCCCGTCAGGAACAGCGCGCGATAGGTGCGTACCCTCTGCTTGACAATGGAGGCCATCGCATCGGGTGGCAACTCGGTGGCGGCATGCGTTTCGACGCCCAGCTTCTGCTGATAGCCGGCAT
>SXHT01000348.1 GCA_005773095.1 Planctomycetaceae bacterium | reverse complement strand
GAATTCCAGGAACGCCAACTGGCACTCGGCATTGTTGATCTTGCGACCGAATAGCGCTGCCCGCGCGCCATATTTTCTGGCTTCGCTGAGCAACTTGAAGGCATCGTAGGTAGTGCCCGCGGCGCCGCCCAGAATTCCGACCACCAGGTGGGGATCGTAGGCGACCAATTCTTCCATCGCCTTGGGTCCGTGGTAAACGATCTTGAGAAACAGGGGGCGTCCGGGTTGCGAGACACCGGCCAAGGTGCGCGCGATCTGGTCATTGATGAAGTGGGGCACTTGTTCGGCTGAGAGCCCCTGCGGCGCGTTCGGGTCAAAGACCTCGAGAAAATGCCGAAAGCCCTTCTTCTCCGCCTCTTGGCGAAACGCTTTGTATTGTTCCAGTGTTTGCAGGTCGTCGTCCAGGCGATTATTGAAGGTGCAGCTGTAGAGTCCCAGATCGGCGCCGCGCGCTCGCTCGTTCGGATCGCAATCGACGTGGCCGCACTGAATATGATCGAGCAGCGCCGTACGAAAGGGCTGCGCTGGTTCGGCCACGTATTTGCCGTAACGGACCGCGAACACATCGCTGGCATCGTTGGCCCGGGCAGCCGGTGTGATCTGGCTGTTTTCGAACAACCGCTCGACAATGCTGAGCTGATAGTTGCTCGAAGCCGACATCAGCAGGATGTCGACGAGTCCCTGTCGGGTGATCTGTCGAATGTGCTCGCGGTACTCGGCCAACGTGCGCATTCGCACTTCACCGGCGTGCATTTCCGGCGACCTGCCCGGGGCGCCGACGCCAAAGGCCATGTCGGCATCCTTGGCGTCGGCCAGAATGAATTCCTTGCATCCCGACGGATCGGCATGAATCGCGGCAAGTTTTCGGTCCAATGACTTTTGCATAATCTTATTTGAGCTTTGTCAGTCCAATTCGCTTGACCACCGTTTCCACCGTTTGGCGCAACGTATTTGCGCTTGTTTTCAGCGCCTGAACCTCTTTCGGCCAGAATTCAATCTCATGCGTGGCCATGACGCCGCCGCGCCCCACGGTCGTCGGCACGGAAATCGCCACGTTGCGAATGCCGTAGCAGCCCGTTTGTACGCTGGAGACCGGCAGCAGCTTGCGGGTATCCAGCGCGATCGCGTGAATCACATCGGCAATCGCCGCGCCCACGGCGAACCCGGCGCCCCCCTTGAGTTTGATGACTTCCGCTCCCGAACCCTTGGTCCTCGCAAATAACTCATGGGCCAGATTGGGGGACCATCCTGGAAATTTTTCGAGCGGCAGCCCGCCGATCGCGGCACTCGACCAGATGGGCACCATGCTGTCGCCGTGTTCGCCGAGGATCAGCGCACGGACCTGCGTGGGGGGCGCCTTGAGCCTGTCGGCAATCAGGCTGCAAAAGCGGATGGTATCCAACTGGGTGCCGAGGCCAAGCACCTGGTTGGCGGGAAGGTTCAATCGATCGGCGGCGAGATAGGTCAGCACGTCGACCGGATTCGACACGACCAATACCGTGGCGGTTGGCTTGACGCCGGCCTTCGTCACGCCGTCCAGAATATTCAAGAACAGATCGACGTTGCGGTGGATCAGATCGAGCCGGCTTTCTTCCGGCTTGCGGCGAAGTCCGGCGGTGATGCAAAGGCAATCGCTTGAAGGAATGTGCTCATATCCGCCGGCGGAAATGATCTGGTCGCCCAGGGCGCTTGTGCCATGCAGCACGTCCAATGCCTGGCCGGCGCACAGATCCGCATTGACATCCAGCAGGGCGATTTCGCGCACGATGCGGCCGGTCTGCAATGCAAACGCGGCACATGAGCCGACCAATCCTCCTCCGCCAATAATGCTGACTTTCATAATTAAGGACGCAGGAGTTGGGGGAGATTGACTGCGGGCGATCCCGCCCGCCGTTGGTAGTCTCACAGGAATCGCTATTGTGCCAGTGCCGCCATCACGCCGTCGGTGATTTGTTTCACGAGTTTCTCGGTGTCGTCGGTCACCGCAGCACTGCCTGGCCGCATGGACGGTGGCGGCGCGAATGCCCGCTGCGCTACGCCCGCGGCGCTCCAGCTGTCACGGAATACGTCGTTCGCGCAGATATCGCAATTCTTCATTTCCGGCGTGTTGCGTGGATCGGAAAATCCCCACTGCTGCTTGAGCGCAAGCAGTTCACGCTCCTTGCCTTCGCTGAAATACGTGACGTTGCCCAAGTCACGGGCGAGCATCAGAATGCGGCAGTAGGCGTCGAGGATTTCCGTCCACCAGTAGGCCCTTTCGACCGTTTCTCCCCAGCTTACGGTGCCATGGTTGGCCAGGATCGCCACGTTCGACTTGTGCACAAACGGCACAATCGTCTTCGCGAAATCCCAGTTCCCCGGTGTTTCGTACTGGGTGATCGGCACGTCGCCCAGAAAGACTTCGATCTCGGGCAGCACGCATTGCGGAATCGCCTCGCGGGCCACGGCAAAGGCGGTGGCGTGCGGCGGATGGCAATGAACGACGGCCTTCACGTCGGGCCGCTCTTTCATGATCGCCAGATGAAGGCGCACTTCACTGGTTCGCTTGCGCCAGCCGCTAAGTTGCTCGCCCTGCATGTCGACGGTGCACAGATCGTCGGGCTTGATGAATCCCTTGCAAATCATCGTCGGCGTGCAAAGCACTTCGTTCTCGCCGAGACGATAGCTGATATTGCCATCGTTGCCGGCGGCGAAACCCTTGTTGTAAATCCGGCGGCCGATGTCGCAAATCTGCTCCTGGAGCGATTGCAGCTCAGCGGGCGCAACGATCTTGCTCGTGGCGCCGGTTGTCTTGGCGGCTTGCGGCCTGGCCGTCGTCGGCACTTTGTGCGTAATCCGTGGTCG
>SXHT01000347.1 GCA_005773095.1 Planctomycetaceae bacterium | reverse complement strand
TGGTCCTCGACGACACCGCATGCAATCTGGCGAGCATCAATTTGATGAAGTTTCGTGAAGAGGACGGCACGTTTGATGTCGAGCGGTTCCAGGCGGCTTGCCGGGTTTTCTTCATCGCGCAGGAGATTCTCGTCGATCATGCCAGCTATCCGACCAGGCGAATTGCCGAGAACAGCCATGGCTTCCGACCGCTTGGACTTGGCTACTCGAATCTTGGCAGTTTGATCATGACCGCCGGACTGCCGTACGATTCGAACGGCGCTCGTGGCATTTGCGGCGCCATCACGGCTTTGCTGCACGGGGCGGCCAACATGGCCAGCGCCGAGCTGGCGGCGGCCGTTGGTCCGTTCGACGGCTACGAAGTCAATCGCGATCCGATGCTGCAGGTCATGCAAATGCATCGCGACGCGGTCGAGCAGATCGACGAAGCTTGTCCGGCATATCTCAAGGAGGCGTCTCGTCGCACCTGGGACGTAGTTTTGACGGCCGGCAAGCAATACGGCTATCGCAATGCACAAGCGACCGTGCTGGCGCCCACCGGCACGATCAGCTTTCTGATGGATTGCGACACGACAGGCATTGAGCCGGATATTGCGCTCGTCAAGTACAAGCAACTGGCCGGTGGCGGGATGCTCAAGATCGTCAATCAGACCGTGCCGCTGGCGCTTAAATCGCTGGGCTACGATCCGTCTGAGGTGGATTCGATCCTGGCGTACGTCGACAAGAACGACACGATCGAAGGCGCCGCCGATCTGAAGCTCGAGCATTTGCCGGTCTTCGATTGCGCATTCCAGCCGCGGGGCGGCGCGCGAAGCATCGCCTGGCAAGCCCATGTGAAGATGATGGCCGCGGCCCAGCCGTTTCTATCGGGTGCGATCAGCAAGACGGTCAACATGCCGCGTGATACGACACCCGCGGACATCGCCAATGCGTACCTGGAAGGTTGGAAGCTCGTCCTCAAGGCACTGGCCGTTTACCGCGACGGCTCAAAAGAAAGCCAGCCGCTTTCGACGAGTACCGAAGGCGACAAGCAGGCAGCCAAGAATGTTGCGGTGCCCCGACGCGAGCGATTGCCCGACACGCGACAGTCCGTCACGCACAAATTTAATGTGGCAGGGCACGAGGGTTACATCACGGTGGGGCTGTTCCCCGACGGCCGACCGGGCGAGCTCTTCATCACCATGGCCAAAGAGGGGAGCACCATCGGCGGTCTGATGGATTGTTTTGGCACGGCGGTGAGCATGAGCTGGCAATATGGCGTGCCGTTGGATGTGTACGTTAACAAGTTCTCCCATACGCGATTCGAGCCGATGGGGCATACCAAGAACCCCGACATCCGCATTGCCAAAAGCATCGTGGACTACATCTTCCGCTGGCTGGGCATCACGTTCCTGCCCGGTTTTCGTGAAGCGAATCTCGGGGTTCATCCCGATGAGGATCCGAAGAAACCTGGTGGGGGGGAAGCCGAGCCAGCCTCCTTCCCCGCCGGCAGACGGGATGGTGGGCCAGGCAAAGCGCCAGGCGGGGGGGTCGGGCCTGCCGCGAAGATCGCGACCGAATCAACGCCGATGGCTGCCCCCGCAAATGCCGCATCGCCCAAGGGGACGAATGGAGCTCACAAGCCGGCGAGTAATCGCCGGCTCGATCTCGTCATGAAACCGACCCCGGATCAGAACGTCGCCAGCGCCGCCGGCCGCGCCGATCAGTTCGCCCGATTCCAGGCCGATGCCCCAATCTGCGACAATTGCGGCGCCATCACCGTTCGCAATGGTAATTGTTACCTGTGTTACAACTGCGGAAACAGCATGGGATGCAGTTGAGGCAGCCGCCGGCTGCTTTGAGTCCGGGTTGCTCGGAATGGATTGTTGGGCCGGAAGCCCGCGAGCAACCCGCTTATTTGTCACCCGTCACGGGCCGGCGACTGGCTCATTATCCCGGCGAATTCGCGCAAGGCGCATCGTTCTGCCAGGAGGTTGTCCAACGTGGTTCCCGGGAAAATGGTGCCTGTCCCCCTCGCTTGCCCCGTGAACGGTAACCTTGGCCCGTGTTAGAATTGACACGAACCTCCCAGAGGAGGAATCGGCTTATGGCCGGTCTCGAACCACAGCAATCGGTTCAGTTTGTGACGAAAGACGGTCGCCGGCTCGCATTGCTGAAGGACACTTGAGATGGCAACTGGCTTGAGTATCGACGGCGAAGTGAAACAGCCGGTGCATTGGTCGCAGGCGGATTTGGCGGCGATTCATCCGGTTTACCAAATTGACGACGTCACCAGGTTCAATGCCAAGCGCCCGGGTACGGCGGTGCGTTTGGCCGGAATCTTGGCGGTGGTCGGCGCAAAGCCCACAGCGCGGTGGCTGACGCTGCATTCCTCGCGCGATAACTTTCATGCCAGCATTCCGCTCGATGCGGTGCGCGATCGGGCGCTCATCATTTACGAACTTGATGGCCAGCCATTGCCGGTTTCCGCGGGCGGGCCGTTTCGATTTCTGATTCCCGACTTTGCCGCTTGTCACGCGTCGGAAGTGGATGAATGCGCTAACGTGAAGTTTGTCGATCGGATTGAACTTACCGCCGACCGCGGCTTCGACAATCGCCCGAAGGATGACGACGAGCACGCGAAGCTGCATGCCCCATGACACCGTTGCGGTCGTTGGCATCACTCATCGTCCACGTTCCAAGAACGATGCATCGGGTCTGATTCCCTGGGAAACTGCTCCTCGAAGAAAGCTCGCAAGTTTGCGGCCGCATCGGGAACCAGTTGAGTGATGCTGGCCGGAGAATGTTGTGTCCACATTAGCGTGCAGTCCGATGTGAATTCAAATCGAACCAACTCGCCTCCATTGCGAAAGCTAAGCGTCCAAAATGGCAAGGTATCAATGGATTCTCCGGCAATTGGAGCATACGAAAAGTCGCTGCTGAGCATGTAACGAATGCTGAGCATTCCTTTTGCTGCAGTGATATCGATTGAGTCGAGGCTGCCTGGTTCCATCGACCCAACATGGGGCGCATTAGCGATCAGATCAAGCCTCTTTGTTCCCCAGATCTTCCGCACTTCGTCGGCGCGATAGTAACGATGCACCCAGGAGGCCAGCCCTGAGGCGACTGCCAATCCAAAGATGCCGATAATCAGCCACTTTCCCGCGGTCATGGGTGGTTTCTCATGACTACAACATTCCATCGACTCATTGTATATTCAGGAGGTCTGCAGGTCAGGCTTTCCCGCCTGACGGACAATGCGTTGATGTTTCGAATGTGACGTCAAACCTTCGCAGGCTGGAACGCCTGACCTACGCAAATGGTTAACGAGTTTGATCCTTATCGTGAAGCGCTGGTGGTCGAGGCGCGCACCATCTGGCCCGAGGAATATGACGAGTGGGAGCCGGCGGAGCGTTACCGGGTGGAAAGCCTGCTGCACGCCAGTCCGAAAGCGGCGACAGACCTCAAGTACGTGCGAATGCACACTGGGTTTAGCCGTGACATTACGGTGACGCCGGAAGACCTGGAGCGGGTTGGCGCGGCAACGTAGGGCCGGCTGTGCAGGCCACACGCGACGCTTGTTCCATTGGCCCAATCCTTGCTGAGGGTGCTTTCGGGCCGGCCCAGCCGGCTCTACTCCGATGCCCACTGTTCATGTTAATCTTGGCCCGCGCAGCTACGATATCGAAATCGGCACGGGCAATCTTGCGCGGCTGGCGCGCGACGCCGATGCGTGGGCGAGCCTTTCGCATGCGGTGATCATCACCGATTCGAACGTTGCGGCGAGCCACGCGCGCGTGGCCGCCGCCAGCTTCAACGACTTCGGCATCGATGTCGATCTGCTGATCGTTGAGGCAGGTGAGCCATCGAAGTCGGTCGATACCGCCCAGGAGCTGTGGACGCAAATGCTCGAAGTGGGCACCGACCGCAAAAGCGTAGTCGTCGCGGTGGGGGGGGGTGTGATCGGCGATCTGGCGGGGTTTGTGGCGGCGACGTTTGCTCGGGGCCTTGCCTTGGTCCAAGTGCCGACGACGCTCTTGGCGCACGTTGATAGTGCCGTGGGAGGAAAGGTTGGCGTCAACTTGCCGGGCGCCAAGAACATGGTTGGTGCATTCTGGCAACCGGTCGGCGTGCTGATCGACACCGCTACGCTGGCCACGCTTCCCGACCGAGAGTATCGGGCGGGCCTGGCGGAAGTCGTAAAATACGGCGTCATCTTCGCGGCCGAGTTCTTTACATTCCTGGAAGCGAACGTGACCCGAATCAACAGCCGCGACCCCGCCACTTTGGAGTTCATCATTAAGCGGTGTTGCCGGCTCAAAGCCGATGTGGTCGAGCAGGACGAGCGCGAAGAGACTGGCCTGCGGGCAGTGCTCAATTACGGACACACTTTTGCTCATGCGATCGAGGCTGTCACGGGTTACGATCATTTGCTGCACGGCGAGGCGGTCGCCATTGGCATGACGTGCGCCGCGCGCCTGGCAGAACGCATGGGGCGGATTGACGACTCGCTCGGCCAGCGCCAACGCGCCTTGCTGAGGGCGTTTGGCTTGTCGTTGGATGTGCCCTTGGTCGACCACACGGCATTGCTGGCCGCCATGCAGCGCGACAAGAAGGTAGAGCATGGCCGGCTGCGGTTTGTGTTGCCAATCGAACTGGGAAGCGCTGAGCTCGTGGACGACGTCGATCCGGCGGATGTGCGCGCGGCGTTGTAGGACGGATTGTCAATCCGTCCCCGGAAGAAAGTCGATCGGGACGCAATGGAAACCGGTTTCACCTGGGGCGAACCATGAATGATCTCTCCGATCCGGCTTTGATGGACGCCGTTCGCTTGTCGCTCGTGTCGGGTGTTGGCCCGATTCTGCGCAAGGCCCTGATCGACCGGTTTGGCTCGGCAACCCAGGTGCTTAATGCGGCCATGAGTGACGTGCGAGAAGTGCAGGGCTTCGGTCCGAAGCTTGCGAAGGCGATCGCCGCGGCTCGCAGTGAGATCGACGCTGAACGGGAGGTCGCCATTTGCCGCGACGAGCATGTGCAGATTGTAACGGACCAGGATCCCGCTTATCCGCGAGCGCTCTTGGAAATTCCCGATCCGCCGGGGTTACTGTTCGTACGCGGCGAGATCAAGCCACAGGACGCAATTGGTGTGGCAATTGTCGGATCGCGTCATGCCACCAGCTACGGCAGGACAATTGCCGAACGCCTGGCGTCGAGCTTGGCGCGGGCGGGCGTGACGATCGTCAGCGGGCTGGCGCGTGGCGTCGACGCGGCGGCACATCGCGGTGCGCTCGAGGCCGGCGGACGCACCATTGGTGTGCTTGGCAGCGGGGTGCTCAACATCTATCCGCCCGAGCATGCGGAACTCGCCCTCGATGTCATTCAATCGGGCGCCATCGTCAGCGAATCTCCTCCGCGGAGTCCGCCCATTTCCGGTGCTTTTCCGCAGCGCAACCGCATCATCACCGGCATCTCGATGGGCGTGATCGTGGTCGAAGCTTCCGACCGATCCGGCGCGCTGATTTCAGCGCGGCATGCGATGGAGCAGAATCGCGAAGTGTTCGCCGTTCCTGGTCGGGTCGACAGCCGCATGTCGCGTGGCTGCCATCGGCTCTTGCGCGATGGCGCAAAGCTGGTTGAAACAGCCGATGACGTGCTCGAGGAACTGGGGCCTCTGGTCTCGCCGGCGCCCTCGGCCGACGGGCAGGCAGTGCATCATCCGGCCGAATTGCTGCTCAACGATCTCGAACAAAAAGTGCTCTCCGCGATCGGCAGCGACCCGACGCAGGTCGATCAGGTCGTTTCCGAATGTGGCGTTCCGGTACCGCAGGTGCTCTCGACGCTGAGCGTGCTGGAGATGCGACGCCTGGTGCGGCGCGTGAGTGGCAATCTGGTGCGTCGGGTATAGTGTTCATCCGAATAAAGAAATAGTGTCGGTACGCAAAACAATTCGAAGCGGTGAGTTGTCCTGTTGGGTGGTTGTCCAACGTGCATCCCGGGAAAATGTGACTCGACCCCTTCGGTTGCTATGTTCCCTCTGCCATTGCCAGGCGTTCGCTCATCGGCGGGTGGCTGTGAAATAAAAAGACTTCCAGCGAATGCGGATGCGGATTGTCTTTGTTCATCCTGGCAAGTTTGCGGTATGCAGAGACATACGCACCCTGAAGACCGGTGCGGGCCAGCGCGTAACGGTCGCTCTGGCGTTCGAAGTGGCGGCTGAGCGTGTTGACTGCGGGCTCTAGCAGAAGCGTGAACATCCGGAGCGCCAACATCATCAACGGCAGCGTGAACACCGGAAATGTAGCGTAATCGACCGCCGGATCGAACTGCCGCGCCCAGGCCATCGCCACTCGGTCGCAGGTCCAAAAACCGGCGGCGCTAGAGAACAGGCCGATGAGCATGATTTTTGAGATGTGACGGTGCACATGATGTCCGATCTCGTGGGCGAACACGACTTCGATTTCATCGGGTGTGAAGTTGGCAAGCGCCGTGTCTCCTAAGAGCACGCGGCGCGTGCGGCCAAAACCGGCCAGCATGGCGTTGGCTTTTTTGGTTTCAACGCTGAGATCCATGCGATAGACGCCTTCGATCGAGAGGCCCGTGCCTGCCGCGACGCGTTCGAGGCGCTCGGTGAGTTCTGGCAGGTTGATCCGCTCGATCTTATAAAACAGTGGCAAGACCAGCACCGGCGCCAATTGCCCGACGAGCACATTGACGACAAAGAAGGCGACCGCGCCGACCATCCACCACCACTCGCCGAACAGCCAGATCACCCAATACAGGCCGACGAACATCAGCCCCATCATGACGATATACAGGCCCAGTTGCTTGAAGTATCGCAGCAACCAACTGTACGGCGTCAGATTGCTGAGTGCGAATTGATGCTCGAGCACATGGCCCGAGTAATACGAGAGCGGAAGCGAGACCACCACATGCAGTGCCGTCGTCAGCAGGAAGTAGGAGAGCAGTCGAACGGTATCGATCGGGAAGATGTCATCCATTGCCACCCGGATATGGGGAGCAACCAGAAAGGCCATCAGCGCAAGAAACGCGAGATCGATGGCTCGATCGGCCAGGTCGCACAACAACTGGATCTGGCCGTACCTTCGGTTTTCAGCCAACTCTTCGGGAGTCAGCTCTGCGGCGGACGGCAGTGCGTTGGGCTGGGTGGTCACGGTTGCCCCGGGTGTGCAGGTCGAACTTTCTTTCGCAGCGTAGCGCGATGGATGCCAAGCACCTCGGCGGCGGCGGCGCGATTGTTGGTGGTGGCGGAGAGCACCTCGCTAAACAGAGGTGGCTCCACCTGGGCAAGAAAAGCTTCATAGAGATTCGTGGGTGATTGCCCGACGTTAAGTTGCACTTGCGTCCAGCGCCGGACCGCATCGTGCAGTTGACTCACAGGGTCGACGATCGGCACGTCCAGCTCCAGCGGTGGCGGCAGATGTTCGCGGCCAATGGCGCCGCCGCGCGCCACAAGTGCCGCATGCTCCACGGAGTTACGCAACTCGCGCACGTTGCCGGGCCACGGGCGGCGAACAAGTTCTGCAAGCGCGGCATCGGTGAGCTTGGGTGTTGGCTGTCCCGCGAGTGTCGCGCGCCGCAAGAAACGCTCGGCCAGTAAAGGGATGTCGCTGGTGCGCTCTCGTAGCGGGGGAAGAACAATTGCAAATGTGGCCAGCCGGAAATACAAATCCTGGCGAAACGAACCGCTGCGACATTCGCTCCGCAGATCGCGACTGGTGGCGGCGATGGTGCGAAAGTCGGTTTTTCGCAGTTGCGTGTCGCCAACCCGCGTCAGCTCGTGTTGTTCCAGCACGCGCAGCAGCTTGACCTGGGTGCTCAGCGGGATGTCGGCCACTTCGTCGAAGAAAACCGTCGCGCCGTTGGCCAGTTCTAACATTCCCGCGCGCGATGCCTCGGCCCCCGTGAACGCGCCCTGGATGTGCCCAAACAGTTCGCTTTCGACGAGTGTCGGGCTAAGCGCCGCCAGGTGCAGGGGGATGAAAGGCTGGGTGCTGCGTGCCGAGTGTCGATGAATGGCCCGAGCGACGAGTTCCTTGC
>SXHT01000346.1 GCA_005773095.1 Planctomycetaceae bacterium | reverse complement strand
GATCAAACGTCGGCCGAAACCGCACGACCTGCTGACGGAACCGCGCGATCAAGCCCGCGCGAAATTATTGGCCGCTGTAGCGACGTAAGTTCAAGCGCCGCAAGCGGCAGTGCCATTCGGGTCAGAACGATTTTATTGACTGGCTGAGAGCGAATCGTTAACATCTGGGCATGCCTCGCGCATTGCGACCGATTGAGGAAGGGTTGATCTATCATGTGATCAATCGGGGCAATCATCGGCAGGTAACCGTTCACGGCCAAGAGAGGGGGACAGGCACGTTTTCCCGGGAACCACGTTGGACAACCTCCTGACACAACGATGCACCTCTCGCGAATTCGCCGGGAAAATGAGCCAGTCCCCGGCCCGTGAAGGGTTACGGGGCGGCGAACGAACTGCTGGACCGGCTGATTCCCTACGGGGAACTATCCTCCTATCCCGCCGTTCGCCAGCGCACGTGGGCGGAAAAGGTGCATCGGCCGCTGCCGGAGAGTAGACTATCGGTAATCCGCCGCTCGAACGAATCGGGCCGACCGTACGGCGATCCGAAATGGGTCAAGCGACTGGCCAACAAGCTCGACCTCGACCTGACAATCCGCCCCCGCGGCAGACTGAGAAAAGACAAATAATCGTTCTGACCCCTTAGGGTGGTATTGGGGTCGGTTATTATTACTTGTCGAACAGGCGTTCATTGGCATGAATGCGGCAGGTAGGGGTAGGATAACCAGCATTTTCGATTATCTTTCCCGACGCGAAGTTCTATGCGATTTATTGCACTCGCGCTGCTTGTCCTTGCAACTGCCGGTGCAAAACTCCTGGCAAGCGAAGCGGCTCGCCCCGTCGATTTCGCGCGCGATGTCAGGCCGATTCTGGAGTCGCACTGCTTCGATTGTCACTCCGGGACCGAGGCCGAGTCGGACCTGCGGCTGGATTTGGCGCGCTCCGCGTTGGACGGCGGCAACAGTGGACCGGCGGTAGTGCCGGGCAAGGCCGACGAGAGCTTGCTTTTTCTCCGGGTCAACACGAGCGTGCAAGACGAACGGATGCCGCCGATCGACGGGGGTGATCCGCTCTCGGCCGAGGAACTGGCGGTGATTCGCCATTGGATCGACCAAGGGGCGAAAGTGCCCCAGGATGAGACCGCGGCCCAGGCGCGGCGCACGTCCGACCATTGGGCGTTTCAGCCCGTTGTACGGCCCAGTGCAGACCACTTGCTCGGCGAGTGGAGTAGTACCCGCACAGCGCGTACACCACTAACAAACCCGATTGATGCGTTTATCGCCGCGAAGTGCTACGAAAACAATATCGCGCCGTCGGCTGAAGCGGATCGCGTCACGCTCATTCGCCGATTGAGTTTCGATTTGCGTGGACTGCCGCCGAGCGTGGAAGAAGTCGATGCGTTTGTGGCCGACGATCGTGCCGACGTTTACGAGCAGTTGGTCGAGCGCTTGTTGGAATCGCCGCAATATGGCGAACGTTGGGCACGGCATTGGCTCGATCAAGCGCGCTATGCCGATTCCGAAGGTTATACCAACGACGTTCCGCGTTCGATTTGGCCCTGGCGAGATTGGGTCATCGCGGCACTGAACCGCGATCAGCCGTTCGATGAGTTCATCATCGATCAGATTGCCGGCGACTTGCGGCCCAATCCCACAGTCGATCAGACTGTGGCCACCGGCTTTCATCGCAACACGCAGCACAACCGCGAAGGGGGCAGCGACCCGGAACAATACCGCGTGGAGCGACTTGCCGATCGAGTCAGCACCACTGCCGACGTGCTGCTCGGCCTGACGATGGGCTGCGCCCGTTGCCACGACCACAAGTTCGACCCGATCTCGCAGCGCGAGTTTTATCAACTGTACGCCTTCTTCGACAATTCCGACGAGCCGGAGTATCGCATTCTTACGCCCGAACAGCGACAGCAGCGCGAGGAGTTGCAGCAGCAAATCGCGGCGTTGGAAAAAGAACGCCATGAACTGGAACAGCGATTGCGTGAACAATTGCCGAAGCGGACGGTGCTGGAGCCGACCACGGCAACTTCGCCTGGTGGAGCGACTCTCCAGACGCAAGCCGATCATTCTCTGTTCGTCAGCGACGAGCAAAAGAAGCAACTGGAAGCCACTCTCTTGGAATCCGACGCCGGCTACGTCGCGCTTCGAAAGCAACTCGACGAATTGCGTGGCCGCGAAAAGCAACTCGTCGAGGGCGCCCCATCGACGCTGGTCGTGCAAGAACTGGCCGAACCGCGAACGACGTACATCCATTTACGGGGTGATTTTCTCAGCCGCGGTCGCCAGGTGCAGCCGGGCACGCCGGCCGTGTTGCCGCCACTGACGATTGCCGGCGAGCGGCCGACGCGAATGGATTTGGCGCGTTGGCTGGTCTCGCCCAAGAATCCGCTGACGCCGCGCGTCACGGTCAATCGACTGTGGCAGGCGTACTTCGGCCGCGGACTTGTCGAGACCGACAACGATTTCGGCACGCAGGGCATTCAACCCACGCACCGAGACTTGCTCGATTGGCTGGCCGCGGAATTTGTCGCCGGCGGCTGGAGCTTGAAGCACATGCACCGGTTGATCTTGACTTCGGCGACGTATCGGCAATCGTCATCGGCCCGGCCGGAGTTGAACGAAATCGATCCGCGCAACCTGCTGCTGGCCCGGCAGTCGCGGCATCGGTTGGAGGCCGAGGTAGTTCGCGATGCGGCGCTGGCGGCCAGCGGCTTGTTGTCGCTGAAGATCGGCGGCGCCAGCGTCTATCCGCCGCAGCCTGAAGGTGTACTCGACAGCGACCGCACGTGGAACGTCAGCACCGGTGAAGACCGCTACCGCCGCGGCATGTACACGTATTTTTGGCGCACCGCGCCGTATCCGTTTCTCAAGGCGTTCGATGCGCCCGACTCCAACACCGCCTGCACGCGTCGCGACCGCACGAATACGCCGCTACAAGCGTTGATGCTGCTGAACGACGAGGTGTTTGTTGAGGCGGCCCAGGGATTGGCCGCGCGGGTGTTGGCCGATCAATCGCTGGCCGACGACAACGCCCGGCTGGAGCGAGCTTTTCGTCTGTGTATTTCACGCGAACCAGGCGAGTCAGAAATACGGCGATTGGGGGAACTGCTCACCGCCGAACGTGCGGCACTGCCCGACGATGCCGCCATGCCCGTGACCCCGGCCGTTGAACGCTTTCCTTCCGGCGCATCGCGGAAGGAACGCGTTGCCTGGACCTCGGTCGCCCGGGCGCTGTTGAATGTTGACGAATTTATCACCCGCGAATAGAGCGGATTTCATGTCGATCAACATGCCACAAACCGACACCGTTCAACGTCTGCTGCGCCGTGAGTTTTTGCACCAAACCGGCTTGGGCCTCGGCT
Source organism: Planctomycetaceae bacterium (assembly GCA_005773095.1). Lineage (GTDB taxonomy): Bacteria > Planctomycetota > Planctomycetia > Pirellulales > PALSA-1355 > SXHT01. The sequence goes on along the minus strand of SXHT01000346.1, from coordinate 4,631 downwards.
CCATCGCGCTGTCGTCGTTGATGGCCGACGACGGCCTGTTGGCCGGTGATGCCGCTGCAACGCCCGCTGTGCTCAATCCCTTGGCGCCGCGTTTGCCCCATTTCGCGGGCCAGGCCAGGTCGGTCATTCAGCTTTTCATGGCCGGCGGGCCCAGCCAGTTGGACTTGTTCGATTACAAGCCCGCCTTGCAAAAGCTCGACGGCCAACCGATTCCCGATTCGTATGTGAAAGGCAAACGTTTTGCGTTCGTCACAGGCGTGCCGAAATGTCTGGGTACGGTCCGCAAATTTAGTCGCCACGGCGAGTGCGGGGCGGAGATATCCGAACTGCTGCCGCACATCGCCGGCATCGCCGACAAAATCACCATCGTGCGGACGATGCACACGGAAAACTTTAATCACGGCCCGGCCAAACTGCTCGCGCAAACCGGCAGTGCGCTTTTCGGCCGACCGACGATCGGCTCCTGGGTACTCTACGGCTTGGGCAGCGAGTCGCACAATCTGCCGGGATTCGTGGTGCTGACTTCCGGTCCGCGCGGTCCCCGCGGCGGTTCGTACTTGTGGTCGAACGGATTTCTCTCCAGCGTCTATCAAGGTGTACCGCTGCGCAGCAAAGGCGACCCGATTCTGAACCTGGCCAATCCTCACAGCGTGCAATCGGATCAGCAGCGCCGCGTGCTCGATGCGGTGCGCGATTTGAATACCGTGCGACTGGAAACCACCGGCGACCAGGAAATCGCCGCCCGCATCGCCAGTTACGAAATGGCGTATCGCATGCAGTCCAGCGCGCCGGAACTGACTGATCTGTCGCAAGAATCACAGCAAACGTTGGACTCGTATGGCGCCAAGCCAGGCGAAGCGTCGTTCGCCAACAATTGTCTACTGGCCCGGCGGCTGGTCGAGCGCGGCGTACGGTTCATCACGCTGTTTCATACCGATTGGGACCACCACGGCAACAAGGGCACCGATCTGCAAGAAGGCATCGAGCGCACCTGCCGCGAAGTCGATCAATCCTGTGCCGCGCTGATCAGCGACCTGCAAGATCGCGGCCTGTTGGACGAAACACTGGTGGTCTGGGGCGGCGAATTCGGCCGCACTCCCGTCGGCGAACAGCGCGACGTCATCGGCCGCGACCATCACATCGACGCCTACAGCGTCTGGCTGGCCGGCGGCGGCATCCAAGGCGGGCAGACGCTGGGCGAAACCGACGAGTTGGGCTTCTACGCCCAAGACCGCAAACAATCGTTCGCCATCCACGACTTGCAGGCCACGATCCTACATTGCCTGGGCCTCGATCACCGCAAACTCACGTATCGCTTTCAGGGGCGCGATTTTCGGCTGACCGATGTCGCCGGGGAGGTCATTCAAAAAGCCCTTTCGTGATGCGCAAGTCGACGTCTTATTAGCGGCCATTGCTCTGCGAGATCGCGAGTCGGACACAGCGACTAACACCAACCACGCCCAATCGAAAGTATCCTTATGTCACAAGTCGCGATTTTCGTGACAGCGACGTGCATTGTCCTTGTCCAGGGGTCAGTCTCCATTTTTGCCGAAGACGCGGTGCTGCCGCAAGGCGATGCTCCGCCAGCGCTGGCAAGCGCTCACTTTCCCGACCGGGTCCATGAGTTCGTCTGGCGAAACTGGAACGCCGTCGAGCCGGCGAAGCTGGCGAAGATCCTGGGAACGTCCGTGGATAACGTCGATGCGCTCGCGACGTCGTTGGGGCTGCCGCTACCGGCCACGATTCCCCCCGAGATGGCGACCCGAGGCTACATCACGTTAATCCGCCGCAATTGGCATCTGTTGCCCTACGAGCAATTGCTGGAGCTTCTGGAAATGACGCCGGAACGACTCGCTTTTGCGCTTCGCGAGGATGATTTTTTGTGGATCAAACTAGGTGCGCTTAAACCTCAGTGCGAGCCTCTCCGTTACCAACCGCCGGACGAGGCGGCAGGGGAGCGCGCGGCCGAGATTCGTCGCGTGGTGGAGCAGGATTTCGGCGAGGAGCTTCACCGCACAGCCGAGCCGCGGTTCGACTTCGTTCGGCAGCTCAGCAGTATGCCGGCCTCTGGCTCCCCGCCCAAGCCTGAACAAGACCAGCCGGTTTCGCTGCGATTTGTCTATTCCTATCTTGCCATGTACGGCGATCCGCTGCTGAATCCCGAATTGGATCCTTATCCCGACGGATTCTTGCAGCGGCTCTCGGCGGTTGGAGTCAACGGCATCTGGCTGCATGTGGTGCTGCGCGACTTGGCGCCAGGCGGCGTGGCGTTTCCCGAGTTTGGCGTCGACCATGAGAAGCGTTTGGCTCGTCTTCAAACCTTGGTCCAGCGGGCCAAGAGGTTTGGCATTGGCGTGTACCTTTACATGAACGATCCCCGGGGGATGCCCAACGCGTTTTTCGAGAGTCGCCCCGAGATGGCTGGTGTCCGGGAAGGCGAATTCACAGCGCTATGCACTTCGCACCCGGCGGTGCGCCAATGGATCGGGGATGCACTGGCGCACGTTTTTAAGCAAGTACCGGACCTGGCTGGCGTGTATGCGATCACGGCTTCAGAAAACCTTACCAACTGCGCTTCGCACGGCAATTGGCGCGCTTGCGAGCACTGCAAGGACCGCAGCGAAGCCGACATCCTCGCCCAAGTGGCCGCGGTATTTGAAGAGGGAGTTCACCGCAATCGTCCTAAGGCCCATGTCGTTCTGTCCGACTGGGGCTGGAAGCCCTGGGTTCGCAGCAGCGATCCGATAGGCGGCAATGTCAAGGATACGCAAGCCACCGGCGTTGCATTGGAGATCATCGCGCGATTGCCGAAGTCGGTTTGGCTGATGTCGGTGAGTGAATGGGACTTGCCGATCGAGCGTGGTGGAATCGCAACGAAGGTTGGCGAATACTCAATTTCCGCGGTCGGACCCGGGCCGCGGGCGCAACGGCATTGGGCGGCCGCCAGGCAAGCGGGACTGAAGACCGCGGCAGAGATCCAGTTTAATAACACGTGCGAACTTGCGAGCCTGCCCTTTCTTCCCGTCATGGATCTGGTGGCCGAACATTGCCACAAACTTTCCTCAGCCGAGCTTAGCGGCATGCTGATTGGCTGGACGATGGGTGGATATCCGTCCCCCAACTTCGAGCTTGCCCAGCGAATGAATCGCACACCGGCCCCAGACGTCGATGGGACATTGGAGTCACTGGCGCGAGAACGGTTTGGCCTCGAGGGAGCGTCTCATGCGCGCAAGGCCTGGACGCTCATGAGTGACGCCTTTCGCCAGTACCCGTTTCATATCAGAGTCGTCTACAACTCACCGGTCCAAATCGGTCCGGCGAATGCGCTGTATTCGTCGAAGACTGGCTTCAAAGCAACCACGTGGGGCATCCCCTACGACGATCTGGACGGCTGGCGCGGCCCGTACCCGCCGGACGTGTTGGTGGCGCAGTTTGAAAAGCTGGCCCAGGGCTGGTTGCCGGGCATTACCGAGCTGCAGCTTGCCGTGGAAAAAGCACCAGAGGATCGGCGCCGCGAGGTTCAAGCGGACTTGCGATACGCCCAGGCGGCGGCGATTAAATTTCAATCGGTCGCCAATCAGGCACGTTTTGTCCTTGCCCGGGACGCGCTTGCTAAATCCCCGAGCGAACGGACGCCCGATGATCGTAGGCAACGGCACGCGGAACTCAAACGATGCTTGGAGTCTGAAATCGTCTTGGCCTGTCAACTCTTCACGCTCGCGCAGGAGGATTCGCGGATCGGTTTTGAACCCTCGTGCCAGTACTTCTACCTGCCGCTGGATCTCGTGGAAAAAGTAATCAATTGTCGTTGGATGATGGCCCGGTTGGAAGAGTGAGCGACTGGGATTCAGAGCACATTCGCTCGAAGACCAACGACGGACCGGAATTTCAACCCCGGCAGACAACAAAAAGAAAAACGCGAAGTCGCGGCCAGGGCGCACGCGCCCGAGGGGCGAAGGATGCTAGGGTTGCGATTTGGCAACGGCGGCGATGTCGGGTGTGGCGAAAGGGCATCATCAAGACCCGAAGGGTACCCAGCCTGATGGCTGCGCTCCGCCGCGACGTAGCATTGCAATGACCAACCCTGCGCGGCATGGCCGTTGCACTGGGCTGGCGCATGTCTTTGCGTGTCGCGCCTATGTCTTGCTTAGAAACACCTTTTGCGCCTGACTGCGCTCATCATGCGGCGCGTGATGGCTACACTGTCGGCGGCTGCCGGGTGATTGAAGTTAACGCCATCGATGAACTCGCCAACTATCGGTTGGCTTGGGACGCTCTGGTTGCACAGTCGCCACACTCCAACTACTTCCAGACGCTCGATTGGCTGGCCTCGTACTTTCGTCATCAAGGACGCGATTGCCGGCTGCGAGCCCTGGTCGTTCAATCGTGCGGCAAGACCATCGGATTTCTGCCGCTGGTGGTGCGGACCGAGGCAACCAAGGTCGGCCCGCTCCGCGTGCTGACGTATCCCCTGCACGACTGGGGCACTTTTTCCGGGCCGATCGGCCCGAACATCACGGCCACCCTGCTCGCGGGGTTCGGTCATCTTCGCCGCGCGGCACGCGATTGGGACGTGCTGGAATTACGCTGGATTGACGAAGACCTGGTGGACCGCGGCCGCACGGCACGCG
>SXHT01000345.1 GCA_005773095.1 Planctomycetaceae bacterium | reverse complement strand
TACGTGCCTTCTTGCTCGATCGGGTTCTGCGTGGCGATGGTAAAGAACGGCTCCGGCAGCGTGTACGTGGTTTGACCGACCGTCACCTCGCGCTCCTGCATCGCCTGCAACAGTGCCGCCTGGGTTTTGGGCGGGGTGCGGTTGATTTCGTCGGCCAGCAAGATGTTCGTAAAAATCGGCCCCTCGACGAAGCGAAAATGCCGGCGGCCGTTTTCGTCCTCTTCCACGACGTTGGTGCCGGTAATGTCGGACGGCAACAGGTCGGGCGTGAACTGAATTCGCTTGAACCCGATATCCAGAATTCGCGCAAGCGTACTGACCATCAGCGTTTTGGCCAAACCGGGAACGCCTTCCAGCAGGCAATGTCCGCGGGTGAAGATTGCGGCAAAAATCTGCTCGATGACATCGTCCTGCCCGACGATCACCTTCTGCAGCGCCTCTTGCATGAGTTGCCGATGCTGGCTGAACTCCTGGAGAATGTCGCCCAGATTACGCTGTTTTGTGGTCACGCCCGACCCTTTGCTGCGAGTGATGGAAAACGCACGTTGCAGGACTGGCCGTCCCTGAGTGATTCTACGGTCGAACCCGCGAACCAGCAACGTTCGCGGACAGCTGGTTTGCCAGCGCAACTCCAAAATCCTAAGATATTTACAGCAAGCGTCACTTCCGCAAAGGGGGAACCCGAGGCTATGCCATCGCGAATTGCCCCGATCTTGGTGCTGGCGGTTCTGATCGTAGCGAATGCCAGGGTAACGCTGGCCGAAATTGAGGCGGAGCAAGTTCGCTCGGCGATCAATCGCGGCGTCCAATTTCTCAAGGACGAGCAGCAACGCAACGGCAATTGGCCCGACTATGGCGGGTTTGCCGGCGGTGTCAGCTCGCTCTGCACGCTGGCGCTGATCAACTCGGGAGTGCCCACCGATGACGAGAAAATTCAGAAGGCGCTTTCCTACCTGCGCAATCTGAAAACCGACAAAACGTACTCCGTCGCGCTGCAACTGATGGCGCTGGCGGCCGCGGAACCCAAGGCCCACTTGCTGCTCATCAAGCGCAACGCAAAGTGGCTTGAAGACAGCCAGCTGCAGAAGGGGCCAAACGCCGGCGCCTGGTCGTACCCGGGTACGGCCGGCGACAACTCGAACACGCAGTTTGCGCTGCTCGCATTGCACGAAGCAGAACGTGCCGGAGTCACCGTGAACCGCAAGACCTGGCGGCTTTCACTCGACTACTGGATCAAATCGCAAAATGCCGACGGCTCTTGGGGATACATGCCGGGAGATTCCGGCGCCGGCAGCATGACCTGCGCCGGCATCGCCTCGATGATTATTGCCACCGGCGCACTTTCCAAAGGAGATGCGGAGTTCAGCGGCGGTCGCGTCAAGTGTTGCGGCGAGCAAGAGCCAAACGAAGCGGTCGATCGGGCGCTCGAATGGATGGCCCGTAACTTCACGGTGAATGCCAATCCGGCGGTGGGCGGGCGACAATCGTGGGTGCTGTATTACTTGTACGGCGTCGAGCGCGTGGGTCGCATGACGGCGCGACGATTTATCGGCGACCACGATTGGTACCGCGAGGGGGCGGAAAAACTGGTGCGCGACCAGGTGCGTTTCGCCAATTATTGGAAAGGTCTGGTACTGGCCGAGGATAATCCGCACGTCGGCACCAGCCTGGCATTGCTGTTTCTCGCGAAAGGTCGCCGGCCGGTGCTCGTCGCCAAACTAAAACATGGTCCCGCGGGAGATTGGAACCATCATCGCAATGATCTGGCCAATCTTACCATGTATGTCGAATCGAAATGGAAACGCGATTTGACGTGGCAGGTGATCGACCCCCAGGCGGCCACGGCCGAGGATCTTCTGCAATCGCCCGTGCTTTTCTTCAACGGAAAACTGGCGCCTGAATTTACCGACAAACAGCAGGAACTCCTCCGCGATTACGTCGATCGCGGTGGCTTCATCTTCGCCGAGGCGTGCTGCGGCGGACAATTGTTCGAGCAGGGCTTTCGCCAATTGATGAGCAAGGTCTTTCCCGAAAACGAGTACAAGCTTCAGCTGCTGCCGCCGGAGCATCCGATTTGGCGCGCAGAACAACCGGTGGATCCTCAGTACGTGCGGCCGTTATGGGGAATTGATATCGGCTGTCGCACCAGCGTGGTACTTTGCACGGAGGATTTGTCCTGTTACTGGGAGCTGGCTCGCAGCGGCCGCGAGGCGCGCTTTCCGCCCGACGTCTCGCGCCAGATCGCCGCGGCGCAAACCATGGGCATCAATGTGCTGGCGTACGCCACCAATCGCGAGGTCAAATTCAAGGAGGAGGGCTTTTCGACGGATGCCGCGACAAGCGCCGCAGACAACTTCGACCGCGGCAAGATCTACGTGGCAAAGCTCAAACATCCTGGTGGCTGCAACGCCGCGCCGACGGCGTTGAGCAACCTCCTGCGAGTGGCAGGCGAAAAGAAACAACTTCGCGTGAGCACCGATCCCGACGAGACGTCGCTCAGCGACGAGAAGCTTTTCAAATATCACCTGGTTTTTATGCACGGACGGCACTCGTTTCGACTGACCGAGAGCGAGCGGAAGCAGTTCAAGAAATATCTGGAGAACGGCGGCATGTTGTTTGCCGACGCCATCTGCTCGAGTCCGGAATTCGCCGCCGCATTCCGCCGCGAGATGCAAATCCTGTTTCCCGAGCTGCCGCTGGAACGTATTCCACCCAAGCATCCTTTGTTTTCCGCGGAGTACGGCGGCGATGATCTGTCCGTGGTCAGCCGTCGCCAGCCGCAATCCGGCGACGGACCGCTCACCGCCAGCATCCGCGAGGGAGAGCCTTTCCTGGAAGGCATCAAGTCCGGCGACCGCTATGGGGTGATCTTCTCACGCTACGACATCAGTTGCGCGTTGGAAAATCACGAATCGCTGGAATGTGAGGGCTACCTTCGCCAGGACGCCGCGCGCATCGGGTTGAACGTGATCATGTACTCGCTGCATCAATGAGCTTGGGGGTGCGATCGCCTAGCACCAATAGCAGCGGCAGGACAATCAAGTTTCCCGCCAGCCCGCCAAGCATCGTCAGGCCCACCAGAGCGCCGAAGTAAATCGTCGGTACAAATTGGCTCAGACACAGAGCGCTAAAGCCAATCACGAGGGCCAACGTGGAAAACACCATCGCCCTGCCCACGTTCTGGTGCGCTGTCGCGATGGCGTCATGCACGCTGCGGCCGGCGCGACGGCTATTCAAATAGTCGGTCAGATAGTGCATCGACGAATCGACCGAAAGGCCCATCGACACGCTGGCGATCATCGCCGCGCCCATGTTGATTCTGAGCCCCAGCCAGCCCATCAGGCCGGTCACGATAAAGATTGGCAGGGCATTCGGTACGAGCCCGATCAGCGCCAATCGCAAACTGCCAAACGCCAACAGCGCCATCAGGAAAATTCCGACCGTGGCCAGACCGAACGTCGTCCATTGGTCGCGCGTGGTGCTTTCCACAAGATTCGTCAGCAACACGAAGAAGCCGGTTGCCTTGGCGCCGGGAAACTCCTCCTGCGTAATGCGATCCACATCCGCGATCAGCTTCTGCTTGACTTCTGCCCGCTGCCGTTCTTGCGATCGCAGCATGATCCGCACGTACCTGCGGTTATTCTCGGCGGGGTCGTTGCCCACGAGCGCCCGCATGAACTCGGGCATTTGTTGGTTCAATTGGTTAAGACCTGCTTGCACGATTCGGTTGCGAACCAAGGCCGGAAGTTTATCGATCGCGCCCAGCGTGCCGGCGTCGAGGACATCGGCCACGCTTAAGACTTTGGTGAGACCCGGCCGCGCCGGCGAGAAGGCGCTGGAAAGCGAAATCTCATGGCGGAGTCGGTCCTCGCACTTTCGTAGTTTGGCCAGATACTCCGCATCGATCGTCGCCGGCGCCGGCACGATCAGATCCCAGACCCCCGCGCCCCCCAGATGCTCCTCGACAAACGTGTACGAACGCACCACGGGACTGCCGGCGCGAAAGTTCTTCGTAAAATCCGTCTCCACCTCCAGGCGTGAAATGCCGGAAACGGCCATGATTGAGCCGACAATACAGACGGTCCAGAGTGGCCGTGGATGCCGTTCGATCCAGCCACTCAAACCGGCCAGTCCTGTTTCCAAATGATGCTCGCCCCAAGCCCGCCGCGGGTCCGCGTCAAAGCGGCCAACGAGCGCCAGGCCGGGAACAACCAACAACAGGCTCAAGAGCACCAGGCCCGATCCGATCGCCATCATCAGGCCAAAATCCTGAATCGGTCCAACCTTGGCGATTAGCAGGGAGCCGAAGCCGGCCATGTCGGTCGCGATCGACCAGAAGATGGGCGGAGCGAGCACGCCGGCGGCCAGCGCCAAAGCCTTGGATGGCGGCAAGCCGGCGGCCCGCAGCTCGCGGAAGCGAACAATCAGGTGAACCGTCGTGCCGATGCCGACGATCGTCACGATGGCCGTGAGCATGGAGCTGACCATCGACAGATGCAACCGGCTGTGCACCAGGACCGCTTGGGTAACCAGCAGCGTAAGCTGCACCACCGCCAGAGGTACGATCACCCAGCGCACGCTGCGGAAGCAAAAGATGATCGTCAGCACCAGCAGGCTGGTCGACACCACGCCGAGCAGGAAACCGTCCTGCTCCAGATAACGAAAGCCGTCGACGACCATCACCGGCTCGCCGACGATCATGCCGCTGGCGTCGTGCGCCTCGATAATCCGCCGCATCGCCTCGACAATCTGCTGCCGCCGCGCGGTCGAGCGCGGGTCCAGCATGCAGGCCACGCCAACGGTCTGGCGGTCCTTGCCAATCGTGTAGCCTGAAAACAGTTCGAGAAAAGACCTCGCAAGCGGATTGCCTTGATGGACCACGCGGTTTCCCAGCGGCCCGTCGTTGACCGCCAGAGTCGCCGCCACCCCCGGCACCTGCTTGAGCTCCCCGCTCAGCTTGCCGAGCCGCTCCATTCCCGCCTCGGTCATCAACTGCGGATCGACGTACACGGCAAGAATAATTTCATTCCCACCAAACGTGCGTTTCAACTGAGCGTAGGGTGGCAGCAGCGGATCACTGGGCGCAAACATGTTTTCGATCGCCCGATCGAACTGAAGCTCTTGCGCCGGAAAATACGCGATCGCTCCAAGCACAATGCCGAGAACGAGCAGCGGCACGCGCCGGCGAATGATGAAATCGACGAACCGCGCAGCGACCGATGCTGCAGCGTGCGGCGGCGGGTTGGAAGCGGCATCCGACAAGGTGCATCAGCCCCGAAGATCGAGGATTGCCACGGGCACAAGCCCGTGGGAGACATTTTCGGAGGTCCGTCAAAGCTCCGATAGGGACGATTGAGCTTCGCGAGACTCAATCGCCCCTGACGGGGCTTGGAGGAATTGCATCGACCGTACCACGGACTTGCGCCTGTGGCTACCCTCAATCGCCCCTGACTGGGCTACGAGGCGATGGTACGATTGAGTATCAATCGTGCGTGAAGCCGATCAGTGCAGTGATGACTAATAAAGCGCCGCTTATTGCGATCTGGATTGTGCTGAGTGTCGTCCTGATCGTCCGCTGTTGGGCAATGGCAGCACTCCACGATGGGTTGCATCAAGATCCTGATCAGTATCGGAAGCTCGCCCAACGGCTACAAGCTGACAGAGGATTCTTGTTCGAATCCAAGGCGCTGTCAGCGGATGGCTGTGAGGTTTTGTCAGGTGAGTACATCGCCTTTCGTCCGCCACTCTATCCGTGGCTCCTATCGCACGTTGTCCCCGCTCATTCGCCAAACTTTGCAATCTGGATCGGTGCCATTCAGGTCGTCCTGGGACTGGCGACCATTGGGATCACTTTTGCGGTCGGCCGTCGCTTCGGCCTGCAGCGCAAAACAGCATCGCTGGCCGCTCTCGCTGTGCTCTTCGATCCCCTTCTTATCAGGCAATCTGCCGAGGTGATGACCGAAACGCTGGCCACATTCCTGGCCCTGAGCGCGCTTTGGGGGCTTGCGGCCGCCGACCGAGCAGGTGTCAAGGCGGCTTTCTTAACGGGTATTCTGTTGGGTGGCTGCGCCCTTTGCCGCCCAACGCTTTTGTTGTGGGCCATCCTTATCACTCTTTTCCTGGCGATTAACGATCTGTTCAAACGCTACGCGATCGATCGCATGTCGGGGCTGGTCGTGGGAATTGTGCTTGCGATGCTGCCGTGGGGAGTGCGCAACTGGATGCATTTCAAACAGCCGGTTTGGACGACGACACACGGTGGATATACGCTCTACCGAGCCAACAACCCATGGTACTACGAGCATCTTCGAGCCAGTACGTGGGGAACAGTCTGGGCGACCGATGCGTTCGATTCCCATTGGTACTCGATCAGCAACCGTACACGAGGTTACGACTTTACGTGGCTTGAACTGGAGAATGATCGGATCGCATACTCGGCTGCCTCGTCCGCAATCGTTGAAGACCCGGGAATCTTCGCCTACGCATCGCTCGTGCGTCTGACGCGCTTGTATGGAATGCTCCCATGGCAGATTGATCCCAATGAAGCCTGGCGAACACGCTGGCTGCGGTACTCGATTGGCGTCTTTTACCTGGTCGAGTTCGCGCTGGCGATCGCCGGCGTGGTCACGCTTGGGCGGCAGTTACTCAGGCCGCCGTGGGTCTGGGGGGCGCTGTTGGTGCTGTCGTTTACGCTCGTTCACACGTTCTACTGGACCGACATGCGAATGCGGGCGCCCCTGGTGCCGGTGATCGCGCTGGTGGCTGCGGTAGGGGCGGGGCGACTTCGGACCGGGATCGCGAAACTGCGGTGCGACTCGCCTCATAGACACCAAACAGTTTGTGCATAAGGACTTACGACGAAATCACTGGCGCCGCACCTGCCTTGACCGGCCATGCTCGCCGCCTCTATAATCCGCCCGCTCAAAATTGAACCTAAACGGGTTCCAGACTTCATTTTACGACGCTCGGTCGGATGTCGCTTTGATGGCCGCCGCGCGTCGGCAAGGGTGCCGGTTTCTGCTCGGATTCGTGCTCGCCAATCGTGAGCTTGCCAGAGTATGCGCGTTACGCTCGTGGCGCGTCTTCGTTGCGATTGCGCGCTCGCTCACCGGCGCCGCGCTGATCGTGACGCTCGCCGCTGCGCCGCCGTGCCTTGCAGACGTCGACAATCCTCGGGGAACCAACAGCAAGCGATCGCCGGTTACCCGTGCGCAATTCACCGCGCCGTCGGATGGAAGCGCAACCGTTGGCCCGCGCGATCCGTTTGTTCGTCCTGACCAACCTTCCTCATCTGGTGCGGCGACGGCCGCACCCGAGGAAATTCCGGCGGCGGGCGCGCGCCGCGCGAGATTTTTCCCTCGCTCCAACGTGCCGGTGCAGCTTCAAGCATTTACCAACCCCAACAACCCGAACGAGCGAATCGTGATTGTTTCCTCGGGAGTACAATTGATCGTTGACGGCCTCGTCGGCTTTGGCTCGATCGACGTTGCCGCGGATCGGGTTGTGGTTTGGACCCAATCGCAACAAGATCTCGACTTCGGAGCCGGATTTCAGCAGGACGAGAACGTTCCGCTGGAGATCTATCTCGAAGGCAATATCGTGTTCCGCCAGGGGGACCGCATTATTTTCGCCGATCGCATGTTCTACGACGTGCGGCGACAGCAAGGCACGGTGCTCAACGCGGAAATCCTCAGTCCGGTGCCGAGTTATCAGGGTCTCGCGCGTTTGCGGGCCCAGGTGTTGCAGCAGGTCGGCCAGGATCAGTTCATCGCCGAAGGGGCGTCGCTGACTTCCAGCCGGCTCGGCATTCCCAGTTACGACTTCCGCGCCGGCCAGCTCGTTTTTCAGGATTTTCAACAGCCAGCCGTTGATCCAACCGGTGCTCCGATCATCGACCCGCAGACGGGCGAGCCCGTCGTTGCCCACAACCGACGGCTGACGAGTCGCAATAACGTGCTCGCCATTGAGGAGCTGCCGGTCTTCTTCTGGCCCACGTTTACCACGAATCTGGAAGATCCCACGTTCTACTTCGAGCGCGTGATCTTCAAGCAGGACTCCGTCTTCGGCACGCAGATTTACACCGACCTCAACATGTTTGAGCTGCTCGGTGTGGAGAATCCTCCGCAGGGCGTCGGCTGGGATCTGAGCGTGGACGTGCTCAGCGAACGCGGCCCGGCACTCGGCATGACCGTGCTCTACGATCGGCCCGAGTTCTTCGGCTTGCAAGGTCCGGCGTTTGGCGTGTTCGACGCTTGGGGAATCCACGACGACGGATTCGACAACCTGGGCCGTGACTTCCGCCACCTGGAGGTGCCTGACAAGTTGCGCGGCCGCGTGCTTTCACGGCACCGGCAATATTTTGAGGACGGCTATCAGCTCTCGGCCGAGATCGGTTACATCAGCGATCGCAACTTCCTCGAACAGTACTTTGAGAACGAGTGGGACGAGTTCAAGGATCAAACCACGGGCATCGAGTTCAAGCGCTACATCGATAATCGCTCGTGGTCGATCGCCGTCGATGGGCGGCTGAATCCGTTCTTCACCCAGACCGAGCAACTGCCGCGCCTCGACCACTACTGGTTGGGACAATCGCTGCTCGGCGATTCCCTCACCTGGTTCGAACACTCGAGCGCCATGTACTCGAAATTTCAGACCGCCAATCCACCCGCCGATCCCGTGCAAGCCGCGCAGTGGGGACCGTTGCCCTGGGAAGTGCCCGCCACGGGCGAACGCCTGGCCACGCGGCAGGAACTCGATCTGCCGTTTTCGATCGGTGGAATCAAAGTCGTGCCGTACGCGCTGGGCGAGCTGGCGCATTGGGGCCAGGACATCAACCTCGAAAGCCTGGACCGGGCCTACGGGCAGGTAGGTATCCGCTCGAGCGCATCGATCTGGTCGGTGACACCGGAGATCGAGGATGACTTGCTCAATCTGCACGGCATCGCTCACAAAGTCGTTCTGGACGTCGATGCCGGCTACACGGATTCGTCGCAGAATTTCGACCAGCTCCAGCTCTACGATCCGATCGACGACGACAACATCGAAGCCTTCCGCCGCCGCTTTCCCTTCTTCGACTTCGGCGGTCCGCCCCCCGTCCCCTTGCAATTCGACGAACGCGTGTGGGCGATTCGCAGTGGCATCGGCGGCAACGTCACTTCCCCCAGCACCGAACTCGCGGAAGATTTGTTCGCCATTCGCATGGGCTTGCGCCAGCGCTGGCAAACCAAGCGCGGGCCCGAGGCCAATCGCCGGATCATCGACTGGATCACGTTCGACGTGGAGGGCACGTTCTTCCCCGACCCCGACCGCGACAATTTCGGCGAATCGATCGGGCTTGTGAACTATAACTTCGTCTGGCACGTGGGGGACCGCCTGTCGATGGTCAGCGACGGTTATTTCGATTTCTACGCCGACGCGCCGCGGTACATCACCGTGGGCGGCTTCCTCAATCGCCCACCGCGCGGAAGTTTGTACTTGGGCATCCGCTCGCTGGAGGGCCCGATCTCGGCGAACGTGATTGCAGCCGCCTACAGCTATCGCATGAGCCCCAAGTGGGCGAGCACATTTGGCACCACGTTCAACATTGGCAACGGCGGCAACATCGGGCAAAACTTTGCGGTCACGCGGATTGGCGAATCGTTCCTGGTCACGCTTGGCGTAAACGTCGACGCCAGCAAGGGCAACGTCGGCGCCAACTTCGCCGTGGAGCCGCGATTCTTGTCGCGCGCCTTCGGCAACGGCGCAAGCGGCGCTCGCATTCCACCGGCGGGCGCGTTTGGACTGGAGTAATCCAAAGAATTCGCACATGGTACTTCTGCGCCCATGTGCGGCGCGCAAAGTAGCAGGCACGCTCCGAGTGCCGTCGCCAGCTTACGCCAAACGCGCTGCACCGACGGATCGCGATATTTCTTTACCCGCGATTCCAGCAACGATCTTCTGGTCGATCGGTTAAGGCACTCGGAGCGTGCCTACTACAGCGCCGGGGCGGTGCCGTTCTTCACGATAGGTTTGCAGCGAGAGGATGGCAAGGGTCCGAGGGCCGGAAGTTAGTTCGGGTGATACGCGTTAGACCGATTGTGATGGGCGCGCGGGTCCGCTGCGCGATCCGATCGACGACGCCGTGTTTGCTCCGGACCTATCATTGGGTAGTGCTGAAATTAGCGCGCGGCGCTTACTCGTAAGTCATGCATGAGACGCAGACGATTCGTATTTTGGGTCGGGTTTGGGCTGTTTAGTCTGGGCGAAAAGCTGCGCGCCGGCGGGCTCGACAAGTTGGCGGCGGCGACCATGCGGTTGGCTGAGCCGGAGACGGCAACCGAGCTACCCATTGAGGCCGAGCATTGGATTGCCGCCGGGAATAGGAGCTGGTCGTGGTTTGAGCGCGAAAATCTGGTTGACGGCAAATGGAAACTGACCGGCATCACGACGCCGATCCACAAACAGACTCTCGAGCGTTATACCGGCACAACGGGATACCTTGACGACAGCCTGGTGCCGGCAGAATTGCGGCTCGGCGAACAACAGGCAAGCGAATCCACTTCGACGGTCCGCAGAGGGGGAAAGGCACACTTTGCTCCCAAGGCACCGAAAATTGAGCCAGTCCCCGAGATCATCGAGCCTGCGCGGCACACACCGGATCCAATTCGCCGGGCCCGCCACGGCCGGCCGCCAAGCAAGTGGCTTCGAAGTCTTAACGCCGACGAGATTCGTACCTGGCTCAAGACCATCGAGGTGCCCGAAGCAGGTGTGAGTGGCATGACCTACTGGGACCATTTAACGCGGGACCACTCTTTCGACCCGGCCAAAATCAAGGGCCTCACCGAGGACGAACAAGCCAGGCTGCACGCCGCGGCCCATTACGGGTATTGACGCTCATCGATGTACGAAGGCTACCGGCAGTTGATGCAAGACAGCGAATCGCGTCTTCAAGTCGGCAGGAACGGGGCGAGTAACCGTTCACGGGCCGGGGACTGGCTCATTTTCCCGGCGAAGTCGCGAGAGGCGCATCGTTCTGTCAGGAGGTTGTCCAACGTGGTTCCCGGGAATATGTGCCTGTCCCCCTCTCCTGGCCCGTGAACGGCTACTTGGCGACGTTGGCGGAATCAATATTCATGGGCGCCCCCCTTGACCGCCAGGCCCGTGTTTTTTGGCTGCGCCACCTGGCGGACGCGCTTGTCGGCCACCTCCTGTTTGAGGCGGTCGATCGCGGCGCCGATCGGCATCGCGCCTAAGTCCCCCTCGATGCGGTCGCGCACGCTCACCGTGTGCGCTTCGGCATCTTTCGGGCCAACGACAAACATGTAGGGAATCAACTCGAGCTGCGCGTCGCGCACTTTCGCGCCGAGCTTCTCGGCACGATAGTCGCAGGAGACTCGCAGGCCGGCGTCCCGCAGCTTCTGCTCCACCTCCTTGCCATACGCTTCGCTCTTCTCGCTGACGGTAAGCACGCG
>SXHT01000344.1 GCA_005773095.1 Planctomycetaceae bacterium | reverse complement strand
TGCGTACTTGCCTTCCTGCTCGATGGGGTTCTGCGTGGCCAGTACGAAAAAGGGATCCGAAAGTTTATGCCGAACGCGGCCAACCGTGACTTGTCGTTCTTGCATCGCTTCCAAAAGAGCGGACTGCGTTTTCGGCGGCGTACGGTTCACTTCGTCGGCCAGGATGACATTCGAGAAAAGCGGACCCTCCAGAAAGCGGAACTCACGCGAGCCGGTTGAGCGATTCTCTTCGATGATTTCCGTGCCCGTGATGTCGGACGGCATCAGGTCGGGCGTGAACTGAATGCGGCTGAATGAGAGATTCAGCGTCCGAGCAAGCGTGCTGATCATCAGCGTCTTGGCCAATCCAGGAACGCCCTCCAGCAGGCAGTGACCTCGGCTGAACAGTGAAATCAACAGCTCCTCGATCACCTCGTTTTGTCCGACGATGACTTGCGAAAGCTGCTCGATGATTTTTTGCCGGGCATCACCCAGCTTTCGGACATACGCGGAATCAGGTATCTGGGACATGGTTTGGCGGGTCAGACTTTTCAGCCGGACCGGGTGCGAGTGGTTGTGTCGGAGATGTCAGGTTCGAAATCCGAACCTGCGTTAACGTTGGTAAATCGGCAAGGCGGCATTCTCCAATTGCAAAATCGTCAGGTTGATGGCAGTGGTGTAAACCGTGCCGATGTAGCCCTGGTTCCAGCTGGCGTATCTGCCGTCGTCCGCGGCTTCGGCGAGGATCTTATTGAAGCACTTGTCGCGGTACTCCTCCCACGACTTGCCCCCTTCACGGTACATCACCTGAGCATAGTAATAATGAGCGTAGTGCCAGTGCCCGAAGCCCTGGTTGTTGATGTCCGAGAAGTTCGTCTTGCAATACGCAAGCAGCTTGGGGACGTAGTCACTATCGTATTCTCCGGCGTTGAACAGGCACGACACCGCCGCCGCGGAAATTGCCGGTCGGCCGCCGCCACCCTTGGAACTGTACTGCACGCCGCCGTCGGGCAGCGTACACTTGCGAATATAGCTCACGGCTTTGTCGATGATTTCCTTGGGCACCGGTATGCCGGCATTGCGGCAACCTCGCAAGCCCTGGACCTGTGTGATCGTGGTCGAGCCTTCATCGAAGTCGCTGCCGTCCTTGGCACTGACGTAGCCCCAACCGCCGGCCTGCGTCTGCGCCTGACCGGTAAAAATAACGGCCCGAGCAAGCACGTCGACGATCTCCTTGCGCCGGCTTTCATCTTCCTCCTCACCCAGCACCTGCGATAGGAAGAGCATCGAATATCCGTGTCCATACGTGTAGCGGTCATCGCGCACGGGATCTCCGATCAACCCGTTGGGCCGGCTTCGTGACAGCAGGTAATCAACGGCAAGCCGGATGTTCTTGCTGTAACGTCCTTGGGTTGGCGTCGAACCCTCGCACAAAAGCGCGGTCCCGGCCAGCGCGGTCATCGACGTGGGATAACGGCTCTCATTCGCGCTCCAGTGGCCCAGCCGCGATTGGGAATTGGCGAGCCAATCGAGACCATGAGAGATCACCTTCTGGATGCGCATGTCCACCTTCCCCGCACGCGCGGGTGATGTGACAAGCATGCTTGCCGCCAACGCGATCGTTAACGCCGCGGCTCGCGCTGGCTGACAGCCCATCAGGCGTGATGCAAAGGGTGAGCTCAATGCGTTACTCGGATGCTAGGGGGCAAAGGGGTCTTCCGCAGGATCTTCAATTGCTGCGCCTTCTTGCTCTTCCATGACATCTTCCTCTTCCTCCAGAATTTGTATTTGCGGCTGAGCTTCTTCCGTTGCCTCGCTGGCATCCTGTTGGCCTTCGTCCCGTTGACGTTCGCCAAAGGGATCTTGCTCCTCCTCGACCGTCGGCAGGCCGCTGATTCGCCGGGCGGCGTTATCCAAAGCCCGGAAGATGCCCCCCACGGCGCGGCTCACCGCCGGCTGCCTGGGTTTCTCCTCGGCCGCCTTGTCTTCCACCGGCCACGGCTTGTCCGTGCTGGTAAGCGTGATGGTCTTGCCGGGCATCAACAAGCTGACGGTGTTGTCCTCGCGCTCGCCGATGAACTCAACATTGCTGATGTTCATCCGCAATTCGTCGTGCTTAAAAGCAGTGCGGCCGGTGCGCTTGTCGATTACCAATATCGACGCGCGCGGCTCGTGATGGCCACCGATATTGCGATGCACCGATCGCAGGAAGACCAGCACCGGCAGTTCACTCGGCTGGGCCAGCAGCAGACCGTGATTTTTGACGCGAACGGGCTCCGACCACATTTTCTCGTTGGTCAGCCGATTGAATGCATACACGCGACCATGAATCAGAGGATTATTGAGCCCGCCCGGCGCCGGCTGAATTGGCACTCGCGGATCGATCCTCTTAGGGGGCGAGTTGGTCACCAGCAAGTATTGATCGGCCGAGCGCAAAATGATGATTCCGGTGAGCGATGGTTCTTGCTCCAAGGATTCATGAATGACGCGCTCGCCGCTGGGCAATTTCAACAGCGAGAACTTTCCGTTGGGCTCCAGCACGCCGACCGCCTCTTCGCGGATCACGGTGGCCTTGCTATTGGGGGCGAAATGCTGCACCCAGAGCGTGTCGTTCTTCCAGGGATCGATCAGGCTCATCGTGGAGCGTCCGCCGTTGGCTTGCCAGGTGAGCATCGCTCGGCCAATCGTCGCCATCCGCTGCTCGAGCGGCGCCACGGCGCACTTACCTAAGAGCTCGCCGTCTTGCGTCTTCATCACAAACGCTTCGCCACCTTCCACAGGCGCGGCAATCAACAGCTCTTCGTCGCCGAAAATTTCACTTCCCGGCGGCGCATTGCGACGCTGCCAAAGGACTTCTCCCGTACGTGAGTCCAGGCACAAGATGTCGCGCATCCGTTGCACGATGATGCAGTCGTCAACCACCTGGCCCAGGGACCCAACCGGCCTGCCAAACGAGTCTTGTGCAATCAGCTTGTTTTCACCCCATGCAATGTTCACCGGGCGCGGGTGCAAGCCGGGATTTCCGTTGACGCCCGTCAGTTGCTCGGTCAGATCCTGGGTCCAAAGCGGCCTGGCAGCCGAGCCGGCCGGCCGCAAGGTGTCGAACGCCATCAACTGAAACCCTAACGAGTACATCAGCACATGACCGTCGGCAGCAACGGTGCTGAGCTGCGGATTATTGAAGGGCAGGAAGTTGCGGCGGGCATTCGGATCGCCGACGGTTATTCTGAACCGCTCCTTGCCTAAGCCGTCCACGCAGGACAGCGATTGATGTCGATCGAGCATCACCAGAGAGTCGTCAAAAAACGGACCGGGATTGCCACTCCAAGCCAGGTCGACAGGCCGCTGATAACGGTTGCCTGGTAGCGAACGCTTCGGCTTGTCCTCGCGCGCTTCGACAAAACCAGCGGGCCACGGCTTGATTTCGGCCAGAGCGTTCTTGACGTCGGCATCCGAAATCGCGTCGAGCAATTGCTTGCCAGTCTTGCCATCCAGACAAACGGTGTCACCCCATTCCGAGGCCAATTGCCGATACGTCTTCGCGGCCAGCGCAGGCTGCCTGGCCTGGACATAGAGACCGGCCAACTTCGCCAGCGCGCGCGCTCGATGCGACGCATCTTGGGCAACCGTCAACTTCAACAGCAACCGCTCGCGCTCGAGCAATGTATCGGACCCATCCAGTCTGTTCACCAGTTCTTCCCGGCATTGCTCCACCTGCGGATGCGTGCCGCCGATTTCCATCCAGCGCCGCAAGTCATCGGCCGATCCGCTGGCAACGGCTTCATCGACTCTTTCGCCGATGAGACGATCGATCTGTGCCTGCGATTCGGGTCCTGCGCCGGCGCGCAGTGCCGCCAGACGCGCACCGAGCCATCGATCGCGCCGGACCAGCTGTCCGTCGGAGACCTCATCAAGTGCGCCGGCAGTGTTCGCATCTTCGTCTTGAGACTCTCCCTTGGCCGCAGCGTTGTTGGCATCCAGGTCGGCGATTCGCAGATACGCCTCGAGCGCCAAAAGCGGTTCGCCAGCCCCCCGGAGACCTTCCGCCAAAAGCCGCAAATATTGCAATCGATGCGACTTGCGAACCAGCAGCTTTTCCAGCTCGGCGGTTGAGTCGCGGTACTTGGGAAAATCACGGCGCAGCCCCGCCAATAAGCTTTCGACCAGCAATTCCCCCGTCATTGCCTCGGGAGCCAGTTCATAGGCCCTGCGGAACTG
Source organism: Planctomycetaceae bacterium (assembly GCA_005773095.1). GTDB lineage: Bacteria > Planctomycetota > Planctomycetia > Pirellulales > PALSA-1355 > SXHT01. The sequence continues at coordinate 5,477 of SXHT01000344.1, read as the reverse complement.
CCGAATCGCCTCGTCCGTATTTCCAGCATCGAAATTGATTTCTCCCAGCCGAACGAGCGCCTGGGGGTCGTCGCCGTTGGCTTTCAGACGATCCGCCACTTCGGTCTTAAGCGCGTCGAGCTGAGAGAAGCTCTCCAGGTAAGCCGTGCCCTGCGAGAGAACTTCTCCATGAAAGCAGATCAGGTTGCCTGGCACGTCGCCGCGCCGGGACCTGGCTTGCGACACGATCCGGCCTTGGTTCAGATCGACCTGCGCCACGGCGGCCGAAGAGAGGGGCACGAAATAGTGGTCGCCGCTCAGAAAGCCGCGGCCGCTCGGTGCGGCGCCGCTGGGCAGATCCAGGGGTCGCTCCCAGGCGGAAGTGCCATCGGATAACTTCAGCGCGCTTATCGCCTGCCGCCCCACGACGATCGCGTTATGCTTGTGGACGCCGCCAATGTACAAATTGGTGCCACGCTCTTGCTTCCAAAGCAGGCTGCCATCGATCAGGCTCAAACAATAGAGCGTGTTCGTCTCCACCGGCGTGACGAGCACTTTGCCGTCGGCAACCGTTGCTGTCGCGTCGACCCAAGCATCATGGCCGCGACGCTCGGTCTGATTGAACATCCGCATGCGAAACATCTGCAATCGGTCAACTTCCTCCTCACTGCCGCGCGGGTACTGGAAGCCCCACAGGAGAGAACGCGTCGCCAAATCAACCGACACAATCGCGCCTGCCGACGTGGGACACACCAAAATCCCGTCGGCAAACGACGGTGTCGCGCCCGCGCCGCGACGATACGGGTCGTTCAGAACGCCGTCTTCCACGACCGCCAACTGCTGCGACCATTCCACTTTTCCTGTTTCGGAAGAGAGGGCGATCAGCCGAATCTCCTGCCCTTTCATCTCGGCAATCACGTACAGCCGCCCCAGCATGGGCAGGGGTGGCCCCAAAAAGAAGGCCCCGGCCAGCTTTGGCTCGTCTTCGCCGTCGGGACCGCCAACCTCCCACTTCAGCTTGCCTTCGGTCTTGAGTTCTAACGCGGACAGGCGGTTGCTCTCTTTCGGACCGCTGCCGACCATACGCATCTGGCCGTTAAAACCCACGACTCGACGCATACTCGTCACGGGCGTGGCAAAGCCCAGGTCTTCGATCACAAACACATTGTCGCCGTCACTGGAAAGCGTGCCGAATGGCGCATCACCAAAGACACGCTGATCGATCGCGGTCAGCAGTTCCGGCGGCAATCCGAGCTGCTCGCGCCCCGAATTAACGGCCAACAGCTGATCGAGCGATTCGTCACCGCTCGAAGGTGGTCCCCAGATACGCTTGCCAGTTGAAAAGTCGACCGCCAGAAAGCCGCACGTGGTACGCATCAGGATGACATTGCCCACCGCCAGCGGATGCGCGCTAGGCAACGCCGCGATGCTCTGGTCTTGATAAGCGCGCTCCAACTGCGTTATCGCCTCGGCAAGTTTGGGGTGGTCCGCGTACCGCACCCGCCAGCGCGGATTCAAAAGCGGAAGCGCACCCGTGGTTGTGGCATTGCGGGCGGCATCTCCACGAAACAAGGTCCACGCGTCCGCCCCAGATCGCATCACCTGCCGCATCGGACCCGTTTGTTTTTCGAGCCAGGCGAGCGCTTGGCTCTCGTCGCCAAACATCGCCACCCGCTGCGATCCAATCTTGACCGTCGCGCGCGGTGAATGCGCCCGGAGCGCCAGCAGAAACTCCTGGGCCCGATCCGTTTCACCGACTTGCCGCCAACTCGCCGCGGCCAAGAGAGACAACATCGGCTCGAAACGACCTGATTCAGGCAGACCCCATAAACGGTTCAAGCATAAGGCAGCGGCAAGCGCGCTGCCGTGGTCCCAATAGTGCTTCCCCAGCAATAGGGTTGCTTCTCCCCCTGCTTGCGTGAAAAAGAAACGGCGTGAGACTTCCGCGACGCCGTTCAGGTCCCCCTCGGCCACGGCTTGTTCAAGCATTTTCCGGGCGCGTGCCCCGAACTGCAATTCATACGAGTCGCGACCTGCGGCGGGTATCTCCCCCAAGAGTCGCAATGCCTCGGCCTTCAGGCTGCGGAACACCTGTTGGGTGGGGTCGGGCTTAAAGAAAAAGTCTTCGGCCCCTTCCAGCAGGGACCCAAGATACCGCACGGCCTCGCCGTAACGTTCTTGTTTGAGCATTTCCTGGGCGGAATCGAGCCGTCTCTTGGCGGTGCGGTCGGGGGGCAGAAAAACCCCATCCAGGTTGGCAGCGCTATTTTCGGCATCACCACCCTGGACTCTCTGGTTCTGACCTCCCGGCTGAATGACGATTTTTCGACCGTTGATCTGGATTTGGCCCTGAATCTGTATTTTCTGGGCCACGGCAAGGCCGGAGGCGGCCAAGCTCAAAAGCGCAACTCCGGCCGCTAACCGCCAATTCCATCGCGTCATAATGCCTCCTCGTTCGTCGGTCAGGCCTTTTCGCCTGGCAATACGCGTGGGTACCCTCGTCTGAGTCGCCACGCCCCGTCGGAAAGTTCCCCCCTTTTCAGGGAGTTGGCCCGCCAGCGCTGCCTGAGGGCCCGGTTTTGGCTTCCCGAAGCCGCTCATCCATCAGCGGCCCGATAATCCCTACAAGTTATCCTACAAATCTAGCTCGCAATTCGCAAGTTTTGATGCGGTAAATGGTTGCGGACCAACAGAGCGCTGAACTCGGAACGCGGAACCTGGCGCCGCGGGACCGGGAAAATCGGGCCGAGCTTAGCGCCAAGCGCCCCGTTCCGAGCTCCCAGTTTCGATAATTTGCCGATCAAAACTTGGGGATGGGGAAAAACTTTTGTGTTTCTTTCGAGAAAATCGTCGTTTCTGGGTTGCAAAATTCTGAGCTAAGGTTTTAATCATCCCGTTCCGAGCGTTTTCGGACGGAATATGTCTCACCCCACAAAACCCGCAAGGAGGGTAATCCACTATGGGTAAGTCTGCCGCACCGGCCAAAAAGGCACCTAGCAAATCGGAAGTCACGGCCAACATCGCCGAGTCCACGGGACTCAGCAAGAAGCAAGTCGGCGCTGTCATGGACGCGCTGGCTGGCGAGATCAAGAAGGCGTTGGGGAATAAAGGCCCCGGCGTGTTCGCCGTTCCCGGCCTGGTCAAGATTGAGAAGAAGAGAATGCCCGCCAAACCGGCACGCAAGGGCGTGCCCAATCCTTTCAGGCCAGGCGAGCTGATGGATGTTGCTGCGAAACCCGCGAGCACCAAGATCAAGGTTCGTCCGCTGAAGAGCCTGAAGGAAATGGTTTGATCTGAATCGCCAGGCGAGAGCGCCATTCCTGGAAAACGCCAGCGCGGCAATCGCTGGCGTTTTTCGTTGCCTTGGTTGCTGTCCGATTTCGTTCGAGTTGCCATTGATGGTGGCACCCCAAACAGGAACATCGCTCGTGAGCGGGAAGCGAGTGGCGGCCATCACCAAGAACAGCCCCACCGTCACGACCAACGTCCGTCCTGCCCGCGGGTCGGGGACTGGCAAATTTTCCCGACGAATTCGCGCGAGGTGCATCGTCCTGTCAGGAGGTTGTCCAACGTGGTTCCCGGGAAAATGTGCCTGTCCCCCTGTCTTGGCCCGTGAACGGTTACCTGCTCCCGGGTTCGAATTCTGGTTCCTTGAACGTGGTTCGCAACACGAAGATTATGTCACGACATTGCGATATATGTAGCGAAAACACTCACTCGCTCTTGCCCCCGAAACGGGCTTCAATGCAGACCATGATTCTCGGCAGTTGGTTTTCAACGATCTGGTAGTACGCATTCCGACCTTCTTTCACGCTGCTCAGAAAGCCACAGCGTTGCGATGGGTTGCGGTGCGGATGTTACTCGAGAAGCCGGCGATGTGCGCCTGCTGACCAGCGACGTAAACCTGTTCGTTCACGCGATCGTTCTGGCGCGCCACACCGTACGCGTCATTCGCCAGAATTTGTTCTGGGCGTTCGCCTACAACATGATTGGGATTGGACTGGCCTGCTCCGGTAAGCTCAACCCAATGTGGGCTGCCGCGGCAATGACGGTCAGCAGCGTGGCGGTGGTGACGAACTCTCTGCGGCTTCGGCGGCGTGGCGTTGGGCGTGGCCGCCCGTCGGCACGTATTCCGTGTGGCTGGTGCACACTCTTGAAGTCCTCTCCCCCGTTGCTATCATCAAGACTTGTGCTGTTTTGCTTTCATGCCTGGGTAACCGTTCACAGTCGGGGGACTGGCTGAACTCTTAAATACGAGGAGAACTCCACGATGGATGTGTCTTTCACCAACGCGCGGGAGAGCGTGGCTTCAGCATTACGGGCCGACGCAGACTGGGCCTCGCTGACGACCGAACAGCGGATTCGCTCGATCGAGTTGGACGGCTACGTCGTTATCCCCGACCTATTGTCGGCAGTTCAGCTGGAGGCGATTCGCGGCGAATTGGCGCGGCTGCCGACGACGGCGGTCGATTACAGCGAACATCAGCGCGGCTGCTCCTTCGTCCAATGGACCGATTCGCCGACAGCCATCCGAGTCATCGCCTTGCCGTCCATGATCAAGTTCCTCACGATGTTATTCGGCGATGAACTGATCTGCACGTCGTGCACGTACGGTGTGTCTCAGCCAGGGCATCCGGGAATTGCGGTTCATACCGATGCGCAGCCATACGGATCGAAGATCTTCGGTCTCGCGGCGAGTGCTCCTTGTTTGGTTCGAGTGCTGTACTACCTCGATGATTTGACTCCCGAGCGAAGCCCCTTCAAGGTCATCCCGCGGTCGCATCTGTCGCTGCACGCGGACGCCAATCCCTATCGGCGTTATTTGTCTCACGACGACGAAGTGATGGTGACCTGCCGCGCCGGCTCGGCAGTGATCATCAACCAGAAGGTATTCCACGCGAACTATCCCAACTACAGCGACAGCGACCGCCGGATGCTGGCCATCGCCTATCGGCCGGCGTGGGCCGGTCCCATCGGTGAGGTTCCCGACCACGATCCCGATCGAGTCGCCACGTTGCCGCCGGAGGTCCGCCCGTTCTTTCGCAGCCTCAATACGCGCACGATCGAATACGACCTGCCGAATCGTCCCGACAACATGGCTCGGCACGCGCCGGGAATCAGCCCGCGGCGCTGGACATGAGGGTTCAGCGGCTGGAGCTTCCACGATGAAACCTTCTATCGCCAATTGCTCGACAAGATCGACCCCCGCCTCAAGGACGCGATCGTCGGGCGGTGCGGTTACATGGCTTCCGTGCTCCAAGGCGGTGTGCTGAAGCCAGGAACGACGATCCGGCGGTTGCCGATTCTTGAACCCGTCGCCGATGCGACGTAGCACGCCGTCACTTATTTCGGCAGGGCGTTCACGAATTGAGCCAACGATCGACCGCGCCGAGCCAGAGGTCTGGGTCGGCATCGCTCGGCATGCGCCAGTCGCCGCGCGGCGAGAGGCTGACGGAGCCCACCTTGGGGCCGTCCGGCACGCAGTCGCGCTTGAATTG
>SXHT01000343.1 GCA_005773095.1 Planctomycetaceae bacterium | reverse complement strand
TGCATGCTGACGACGGCCTGGCCGATGTTCGGCACGCGCTCGATGAGATTGCGAATGACCTTGGCCATATGGGCCGGTGTGGCGTAACCCACCGTGTCGGGAATGTTCACGGTGGTGGCACCGTTCTTGATCGCCGCTTCCACCACGCGGCAAAGAAAGTCCGGCTCCGTGCGGGCCGCGTCTTCCGGCGAAAACTCAATATTGTCGCAGCAACCGGCCGCACGCTGAACTCCGGCGACGGCACGGGCAATGATTTCCTCTTGCGTCATTTTGAGCTTGAATTCGCGATGAATCGCGCTGGTCGCCAAGAATACATGGATCCTTGCACGTTCGGCATATTTGAGCGCCTCCCAGGCGCGATCGATGTCGGCTTCGTTGCAGCGGGCCAGGCCGCAGATCACCGAGCCGCGAATGTTCTGCGCGATCGTGCGGACGGATTCAAAGTCGCCGGGCGAAGCGATCGGGAAACCGGCTTCGATCACATCGACGCCCAGATCGACCAGCGCCTGGGCGACCTCCAGTTTCTCGGGCAAATTCATGCTGCAACCGGGCGATTGCTCTCCGTCGCGCAGCGTGGTGTCGAAGATGACGATCTGACGTTTGGACATAACAATGTTCGGGGTCAGGGGTCGGGGAGCGAAAGTTAATACTTTCGCCTGTTCCCAGGCTCTGGCTGGGAACTCAAGGGTTTCGAGGCTCCGGTTCGCGGTTTCGTTTTCCGCTGTCGTAAGTCGACGCGAGGCGATGCTTCCAGTGCGGTGCGTGCCAAAGCCGAGCCTGGGCACGAAAAACAAAAAACCCCGAGGCTTCTGGGCCTCGGGGTCGGTGGTTGTTCGATGTGGCGGTCGAAACGCGCGAACCCTAAGGCCGGGGCCCCAAAAGGCCCAAGCGCAACAACAGGTTCGACAGTGGCGTGTTCATGGTCGGTCAGTCTTCATCCGTCTGCTTCGTATGCATTGAACTTTAACTCCGACAAGGGACGCGGTCAAGAGGTTCGATCCTCAGGGTTGGACAGTCAATGTTTAACGCTCGGCAACTTGTAGGGCCGGCTTTGCCGGCCGCCGGCCGTGCAGGGCAAAATCTCTCAACTCCGGCCGGCACAGCCGGCCCTACTATTCCGCTTTCACCACTTCGATCTGGTCCGGGCTGTCGACCTTGATCTCCGGTTTGCTCTTGTACATCGCGATCTTGCCCCTGACGCGAATCCTCTTGCTGACAAACTCGGCCCCAGGATTGGCGATCTTGCGAACGTCCTTGAATGCCCGCATGCCTTTGGACGTGATGAACGCGGTGAAATTCTTCTCGTTCTTGTTGTCCCCCTCGCTGTTCAGGAAGCCGATGTTCTTGTCGTCCAGGATGCGGGCCGACTTGACGGTGTACTCAACGACGACTTCTTGATCGACGTTCGCCGCTGCCTCCTCGGGTTTGATCACCTTCGGATCGTCGGCCAGCACAATCACGGCATTCAGGGCGACGAGAACGCATGCAAAACTTTTCCAGAGCATAACCGGTTCTCCAGTGTTCGATCCGCTGAGGGTGTAACAGCCACTTATCATATCCGCGGTTCACGCCGCTGCCAGCATGCTATCAGTAGCGATTGCTCTTCCGCACCGTAACAAGGCGCAGTACCTTTCCCAACTTTCACCTGGAAGCGACTGCCATGCCCGGTGAGCAATTGGACTTGACCAGCGATCCAAATTGGCCCGGAGAAATCGCGTGCAAGCATGGCTCCGCGGGACGGAAGTTCGTGGGAATTCACTTCGCCTGCTGTGACCTCTACAGCCGTATTTACGTCAATCGGGAAGCGACCGCGTACGTGGGCTATTGCCCGCGCTGCAGCCGAAGGGTCACTCTGAGGATTGGCCCCGGCGGTAGCGAGAGTCGGTTCTTCACGGCGTATTGACAGGAGTCGGGGGACAGGAGCCAGGGGGTCACGGGTTCACGGGCCGGGTTTGGCTTATTTTCCCGGCGAATTCAGGAGAGGTGCATCGTTCTGTCAGGAGGTTGTCCTACGTGGTTCCCGGGAAAATGTGCCGGTCCCCCTCTCTTTGCCTTGAGTGAATTGTTTGTTTCTCCTAACATTCCGCCGCACCAGGTGCGGCAGACCGGGTGCTTCGCACGACCTGACTTTTGACCTCGGACCCCGGTGGCCGTGGACTACGAAATCCAGCGATTCACGCGGCACTGCGCCAAGACGGGGCGCGACCTGAAGCCGGGCGAGACGTTTTACTCGACCTTGGTGAGGGAGGGCGTGCGCGTTGTGCGGCAGGACTTCGCGGCCGACGCCTGGCAGGGGCCGCCCGATGGCGTGCTCGGTTGGTGGAAGTCGCAGGTGCCGACCGAATCGGCAAGCAAGGTTCACTGGGCGCCTAACGACGTGATGCTCGAGCTACTCGAGCAGTGGGAGCACGACCCGACAAGGCTTGATAGCCGCTACGTTTTGTCGCTGCTCTTGGTGCGCCGCCGCGTGTTGCGGCCGGAAGAAACCGAATCGATCGCATCGGGGCAGGAAGTCGCGGTGCTGTACTGCCCCCGCCGCGAGACCACGTACCGAGTCGTGAGCGCGCTGCCGGACGAGCAGCGTGCGGCGGAAATTCAGGAAGAACTGGGGCGGCTGTTGTTCGCCGGCGGAAGCAAGTGACATGCGATTCAATCGAACATCCTCACAACGCCGCGAACCTTGGTCGCGCGTCCGGAAATCGCGACCAACCGTCGCGGCTTTATGGTCGCTTGCATCGCTCCTTGCCCTCTCCGGCGCCAACTGCCAACAAATGGTCAACCAGGCCACGCAACCCATGCCCCGCGTGCTCCCCCCCGCGGCCTCGCTGGCACAGGTCATTGAGGTGGTCAACACCAACAGCACGGCCGCCACCTCGTTTTCCACCATGCGGGCCAGCGTTCGTACTCCGGGCTACCCGACGCTGAACGCGAATCTTGCGTACCAGCGGCCGCGGGGATT